>DGKN01000100.1:6537-9703 GCA_002387005.1 Propionibacteriaceae bacterium UBA4569 | reverse complement strand
CCAGCAGGAACGCACCGGCGTGCTGGTCGGTGGGCGATTCTGGGAGGGTGCCGCCGGATGGGACCACTTTCCCCAGCGGTGAGCGGCTGCGCGCCTTCAGGCGGGCGGGCCCTGCGGGTCGGGCGGATCTTCAGCCGCGACCCCGCGTGGAGGCTGGGGGCTGGGCCGGTGCATCAGTTACCCTGTGGACCATGGCGACCCGCGCGTCTTCCCCACCGCGGTCCCGTGGCAACGCCCCGTCCAGCAATGGTCGGGCGTCCAGTGGTTCGCGGTCGTCCGGAAGCAACAAGAATTCATCCACCCGCTCATCCAAGACTACGCAGGCTGCTGCGCCGCGGCCGAATCCGCTCTTGCGGGGCATTGCCAGTGCATGGCGCGGCACCGCGCACCTGGTCGGTTCCGGCGCCCGAGCCGTCGGCGGGGGAGCCCGCGACCTCGAGCCCGAACTGCGGCGTGACGGCTCTGGGCTGGCGCTGATCGCGCTGGGCATCCTGATCGCGGCGGGTTTCTGGTTCATGCTGCCCGGATGGGGCGGACGGGTGATCCGCGTCGGGGTCTCCACCATCTTCGGCTCGCTCAGCTACGCGCTGCCGCTCGCCTGTTTCTGGATGGCCTGGCGCACCCTGCGTCGCCCCCAGAACAATGGCGCGAACGGCCGACAGGTCGTCGGTTGGGGCGCTTTCCTCCTCGGCGTCCTCGGCCTGGTCAACATCGCACACGGGCTTCCGCGCCCCGGTGAGCCGGAGGCGCTGCGCGGCGCCGGCGGCGTGCTGGGTTACATCTCGTCCAGCATCCTCGCCGACCTGCTCACGGTCTGGGTGGCCGTGCCGCTGCTCGTCCTGCTGATGTTGTTCGGCATCGTCGTCATCATCGGCATCCCCCTCTACGAGATCGCCGACCGGGCCGCCGACGCTCGGGAGGCCGCCCAGGTGCGGCGCGCTCAGCGTCCGCGCCAGATCACCACCTACGGCGTCGACCAGGCCTACGACACCCCGATCGTCAAGGGTGCAGACGCCGACGACGAGGTCTTCGACGTCAAGGTGTGGGAACCGAGGGCGCTTACGAGCGCCTCGGTCGAACCCACCCAGGACATTCTGCCGGAGACTGTTCAGGCTGGTCCGAAGGAGCCGGTCACCGCGGGTATGGCTCTCGGGGTCGAGGCCCATGCGCCGCTCGAGGCGCCCGTCCACACCCCGATCCCGCAGCGGGTCGAGCAACTCCAGTTGTCGGGGGACGTGCAGTACACGCTGCCCGATTCCGAGCTGCTCAAGCCCGGCACCGTGCCCAAGGCGCGTTCCGAGGCCTCGGACGCCGTGGTCTCCCGACTGACCGAGGTGTTGAACCAGTTCGAGATCGATGCCCAGGTCACCGGCTACCCCCGTGGCCCGACGGTCACCCGCTACGAGGTCGAGCTCGGCAATGCCGTCAAGGTGGAGAAGGTCACCGCGCTCAGCAAGAACATCGCCTACGCCGTCGCCTCCCCGGATGTGCGCATCCTGTCCCCGATCCCCGGCAAGTCCGCGATCGGCATCGAGATCCCGAACCTCGACAAGGAGGTCGTCAGCCTGGGCGACGTCCTGCGCTCCAAGAAGGCCCGCAACGACCACCACCCGATGGTCGTCGGCTTGGGAAAGGACGTCGAGGGCGGCTTCGTGATCGCCAACATGGCGAAGATGCCCCACCTGCTCGTCGCCGGTGCCACCGGCTCGGGCAAGTCGTCATTCGTGAACTCGATGATCACCTCGATCATGATGCGCTCCACCCCGGACGAGGTGCGCATGCTGCTGGTCGATCCCAAGCGCGTGGAGCTCACCAATTACGAGGGGATACCGCACCTGGTCACCCCGATCATCACCAACCCCAAGAAGGCCGCCGAGGCCCTCCAGTGGGTCTGCCGGGAGATGGACATGCGCTACGACGACCTGGCTGCCTTCGGCTTCCGCCACGTCGACGACTTCAACAAGGCCGTGCGTGCGGGCGAGGTCAAGCTGCCCGAAGGATCCGAGCGCAAGCTCTCCCCCTACCCCTACCTGTTGGTGGTCGTCGACGAGCTCGCCGACCTGATGATGGTCGCCCCGCGCGACGTCGAGGACTCCATCGTCCGGATCACCCAGCTGGCCCGTGCAGCGGGCATCCACCTGATCCTCGCCACCCAGCGTCCGTCCACGGACGTCGTGACCGGCCTGATCAAGGCCAATGTGCCCTCCCGGCTCGCCTTCGCCACCTCATCGATGACCGACTCCCGCGTCATCCTGGACCAGCCGGGCGCCGAGAAGCTCGTCGGGCAGGGTGACGGGCTCTTCCTCCCGATGGGTGCCGGCAAGCCGGTGCGCGTGCAGGGATCGTGGGTGACCGAGCACGAGATCCGTGAGGTCGTCAGCGTCATCAAGGAGCAGCTGCAGCCGCAGTACCGCGAGGACGTCACCGCCGCTGCGGGCCCCGCCAAGGTGGCCGAGGACATCGGCGACGACCTTGAGCTGGTTCTGGACGCAGCGCGTCTGGTGGTCGAGCTCCAGCTCGGCTCGACCTCGATGCTGCAGCGCAAGCTGCGAGTCGGCTTCGCCAAGGCCGGACGCCTGATGGACATCCTGGAGACCCGCGGAATCGTCGGCCCCTCCGAGGGTTCCAAGCCCCGCGACGTGCTGGTCAAGCCGGACGATCTCGAAGAGGTGCTGGTCAACCTCGCCCAGGGCTGAGCCGACACGCCCGGCACCGGTGAGAGCCTCCCACCAGGGCTGGGGGTGGACGACTGCTTTGTTGTCGTCGGCCTGTGGGCAGCCGGTGAACGCCGCCGCCGGCGCGTGCGGGTGGATGGGGGACCATCGGCGATACTGGAGGCCTATGAGCGACACCACCACGCAGACCCAACTGACCTCCGTCCACCTCGTCAGCCTGGGTTGCGCCCGCAACGAGACCGACTCCGAGGAACTCGCCGCCCGGCTTGAGGCCGGCGGCTTCCGCCTGGTCGACGAACCCGATCAGGCCGACGCCGTGATGGTGAACACCTGCGGCTTCATCGAGCAGGCCAAGAAGGACTCCGTCGACACGTTGATGGCCGCCGCCGACTTGAAGGGGGACGGCAAGGTCAAGGCCGTCGTCGCCGTCGGGTGCATGGCCGAGCGCTACGGCCGGGAACTCGCCGAGACGATGCCGGAGGCCGATGCCG
>DGKN01000100.1:2391-6491 GCA_002387005.1 Propionibacteriaceae bacterium UBA4569 | reverse complement strand
GGCCAGAAGGTGATTTCCCACGTCCCGCGCGACCGTAGCACACTGCTGCCCGTCTCGCCCGTGCAGCGCCGCGAAGCCGCGGCCTCGGTGTCCGTCCCCGGGCACCACACGGAGCTGCCAGCGGGAATCGCCCCGGCCAGCGGACCGCGCGTGCTGCGCAGGCGCCTGGACCACTCGCCGTCCGCGCCGCTGAAGCTCGCCTCCGGCTGCGACCGGCGCTGCGCCTTCTGGNNCGATTCCCTCCTTCCGCGGCAGCTACCTCTCCCGTCCGATCGACGAGGTGGTCGCCGAGGCCCAGTGGCTGGTCACGCAGGGCGTCAAGGAGGCCTTCCTGGTCAGCGAGAACTCCTCGTCCTACGGCAAGGACCTGGGTGACCTGCGCCTGCTGGAAAAGCTGCTGGGCGAGTTGGCGACGGTGGACGGGCTGGACTGGGTCCGAGTGAGCTACCTGCAGCCGGCCGAGATGCGTCCCTCCCTGATCGACGCCATGATCGGCACCGACAAGGTGGTTCCCTACTTCGACCTGTCCTTTCAGCACGCGTCGGGCCCCCTGCTGCGGCGGATGCGTCGCTTCGGCGACGCTGACAGCTTCCTCGCCCTGCTCGACCAGGTGCGCGCCGCAGCACCCCAGGCCGGCATCCGGTCCAATGTCATCGTCGGTTTCCCGGGCGAGACCGAACAGGACGTGCAGGTGCTCAAGGACTTCCTGATGGCCGCTAGCCTGGACGTCACCGGCGTCTTCGGGTACTCCGACGAGGAAGGCACTGAGGCCGCCACGCTGGACGGGCACCTGGACGAGGACGAGGTGGAGGCACGCCGACAGGAAGTCACCGACCTGGTCACCGAGCTGTGCGACCAGCGCGCCGAGGAGCGCGTGGGGGACATGGTGCGGGTGCTGGTCGAGTCGGTGGCAGGTGGCGAGGGCGTTGGACGTGCTGCCCACNNGTCGACGGCTGCACCACCCTGATGGGCTCGCGCGCCGCGGTGGGTGACTTCGTCGATGCGGTGGTCACGCACAGCGACGGCGTCGACCTGGTCGCGCGGGCCTGAGCGCGCCACGCGACCGGCCGGTGCGACGCGGCTAGGGTGGTCTCACCCCGCGACGAGGAGAACGATGACTGCCCAGGACGCGACCCCCAGCCAGTGGAATGTCCCCAACGTGCTCACCGCCGTGCGCATGGTGCTGGTGCCTGTGTTCGCCTGGATGTTGCTGAGCCATCCGCACGAGATGGATTGGCGCATCTGGACCACCGTCGTGTTCTGCATCGCCATCTCCACCGACTTCGTGGACGGGAAGATCGCCCGCAAGTACAACCTGGTCACCAACTTCGGCAAGCTGTGGGACCCGATCGCCGACAAGGCGCTGACCGGAATGGCCTTCATCGGGCTGTCGATCCTCGGGGAACTGCAGTGGTGGGTGACGATCATCATCCTTGTCCGCGAATGGGGCATCACGATCCTGCGCTGGGCGATCATGAAGTACGGCATCATGGCCGCCAACCGGGGAGGCAAGCTCAAGACCTTCGTGCAGGCACTCGCGCTGGTGCTCTACCTGCTGTGGCTGCCGCACCTGCCGACGCCGGTCCAGTGGATCGCTTGGGCACTGATGGCCGCCGCCTTCGTGTTGACGGTGGTGACGGGCCTGGACTACCTGCGTGAGGCTGCCAAACTTCGCCGGGAGGCCCTTTCGCGTTGGGCTGCCGAGGGCCGCGAGGCGAAGTGACCCAGCAGGCCGAACAACTCGTCCACCTGCTCGCGCAGCGCCACCAGACCATCGGCACCTGCGAGTCGCTGACCGCCGGCATGGTCTGTGCCGCGATCACCGACGTCCCGGGGGCATCGGCTGTCTTCCGGGGCGGTCTGGTCACCTACGCCAGTGATCTGAAGCACTCCTTGGCCGGAGTGGATGCCGGCTGGATCGCCCAGCATGGCGTCATCAATGCCGAGACCGCCCGGCAGATGGCAATCGGCGCTCGCGCCGTGCTGGGCACGGACTGGGCCGTGGCCTGCACCGGAGTGGCCGGTCCGAGCAGCCAGGACGGTGCCGACCCCGGCACCGTCTGGATCGCGGTGGCTGGCCCGGAGGCCGTGACCGTTCGAGGATTGAACTTGTTTGGTGACCGCGCCGAGGTCCGGCGCGCGAGTGTTGCGAACTGCATCGACTTCGTGTCAGCTGTTTGTGTCGACTCCCCAAGCGGAACCCGCGAACCCCCCAGTGGGGCCGATCTGGGGAGAATGGCCAGAAATTTTCACCCGTAGGGGTGGAAATCCTGACCTTTGACTGAACTCGGCCACCGCTGAGGGAATTGATCCACCATCTTTGGTCGTTGAGAGTGTGTCCCCTGCCACCGGGCGGGCCTATGGAAAGTTGGGCAACATGAAGCCAGTGCTGGTTCGAGAGGTCTTGGGTGAGACCCTACGCGAGCAGCGCTTCGAGCAGGGACGCACACTGCGCGAGGTGTCCATGGCGGCGCGGGTGAGTCTGGGTTACCTTTNNAGCGGGGCCAGAAGGAGGCCTCCAGCGAGCTGCTGGCCTCGATCTGCGGAGCACTTGGCGTGCCGCTGTCCTTCGTCCTTCGCCGGGTCAGTGAGAAGCTGGTCGAGGCCGAACTGCGTCGGATGGCACTCAGCGTCGCCTGACTTGTCGCACGGCGTCACACTCCGGTGTCACTTTCCACGAGACATCCGCACCCACCAAGACCTCGAAGCCTCGGGCGCAGGCCCGGGGCTTCTGTGCGTCCTCGTCCGGCTGAGCGGTGACCCTTGCCGGTCCGGCTCAGTCGTCCCCTGCCGGAACCGGGACGACGAGGACCGGCACCCCCGCGCTGCGGATGCGGGCCAGTTCCGCGGCGTCCGCGCTGGAGTCGGTGACCAACAGGTCCACTTCGCTCAGGTCGGCGAGCTTGGCCAGGGTCACCGTCCCCACCTTGGAGCCGTCCACGACCGCGATGACGCGTTGCGCGCGCTCCACCATGGTGTGGTTCGTCGCGGCCTCCGTCTCATCATGTGTGGTGAGGCCACCTGCCAGGCTCACGCCGTCTGAGCCGATGATGGCGGTTCCGACGTTGATCTGGCGCAGGGTCGACTCGGTGAGGCTTCCCACCAGCTCGAGGGAGTTGGGTCGCAACACGCCGCCCGCAATGAGCACCCGCGCCTGGCCCTGGTTTGCCGCCTCCAGAGCGATGGAGACCGAGTTCGTCACGATCGTCAGGTCGTGGCGATGGTGCAGCGCCCGCAACACCTCCGTCGTGGTGGTACCGCCGGTCAGAGCGATGGCGTGCCGGCCGCTGGGCAACTGGGCCACGGCCTCCAGCGCGATGGCGTGCTTGGCCCGCCGGTGCCGGGCATCACGGAGGCGGACAGGGAGCTCTGCACCGCCGCCCACGGCACGAACGCCACCGTGGGTGCGGGTGAGCAGCCCCTGGTCGGCCAGCGCTGCCACGTCCCGGCGGATCGTCGCAGGGGACGCGCCCAGGATGGTCGCCAGTTCGCTCAGCTGCATCTGCTGGCGCGCGCCCAGGGCGGCCAGCAGGGCAACCAGTCGTTCCGACCGTTTCGTGGACNNTCAGGTGAGTGCGCACTTTGCGGTGATCGCTGCGCATTCGGACGATGTTGTGCTCATCGTAGTGGCGCGGGAGCCGCTCAGCGGCCCCGGGCACGAGCCTTCCAACCCTGTGGGGTCATCATGAAACCGGACCCCTCCAGGGCAGGAGCGAGGTCCTTCGTCTGCAGGGCAGGGACTTGATTGATCCGCTCGACCTGGACGCTGTCAAGGCGTCCCTCCTGCACGGCCCGTGCCACCACGGCCAAGGCGTCGCCCACGGCTCCCGGTTCGTGACCGAAGGTCACCAATGTCCTCGCCCCGCGCTCCAGGTACACGACCGGTTCCCCGTCGCTCAGCACCACCAGGGCACCCGCCTTGCGGGTCGGCCGATGCCCGTCGCTGGCGGGCCACGGCAGGGCGGCGCCGAACGGATTGGCCGGATCGCAGGCCGCAAGAAGCAGGGCAGGGGTGGCAGCCTCCTCACGCAGGCGGTCCACCGCTCCCGGCAGGGCGAACTGGGCCGCGCCCAGGCCGTCGATGAAGTAGCCGCGGCGGG
>DGKN01000100.1:0-2255 GCA_002387005.1 Propionibacteriaceae bacterium UBA4569 | reverse complement strand
CATGTGTGGGACGCACGGCGGCCCACCGTCCGCTCAGCCCCAGGGCTTGGGGGATTCGCAACTGGCGCAGGGCGCTGCGGCGGCTGGGTCTGGGGGCGGCGCGCTTCTTCAGTGCACCGGCGTGGGCCAGGTCACGCACGGGCGCGAAGGTGTCGCTGGCCGCGTGCCCGCTCCACACCAGCTGCCAGAGCGCGTCGGTGGCCTCGCCGCGGGTCATGCCCTCCTCGATCAGGTCGTCCAAACGCCAGGCCCCGCCCGCCGCGAGCCGCTCCCACAAGGCTGCTGCGGCACCGGAGAGCGCTTCCTCCGAGGGTCTGGCCAGCACCGTGTCGGCCGGCCACAGCTGTACCCATCCGTCCTTGGTGCCGATGGGGGCATGCCCGGTCCAGACGACCTCGCCACGGGCCAGGGCATCGTCCAGCAGGCCAGGATGGTAACCGCGCACCCGCGCCGGGAGCACCAGCGCCTCCAGCATGGAGGCCGGGATCGGATAGCCGGCCAAGAGTTCCACGGCGGCCACCAGACCGTCGGGCCCCTCGGCAGGAGCATCGAGCTCATGCCACACAGGCAGGAAGCGCGCGAACTGCTGCTGCTCGACGGCCTCGACCCCCGCCCGCAACGCCGCCAGGGTGCGGCGGCGCAGGATCGCCAGCAGGTTCGCGCGCACATACTGCACCGGCCCAAGGTCTGGCCGACCGTAGTCACCGGAGACCAGGTCGCCGGTGCCGACCTGGTCAGCCCACACGGAGCGGACGCTGGCCACGGGCAGGCCATAGCGGTTCGCAAACTCTTCCGGGGTGGTGACGACGTGGGTCTGGGTCCAACGCACCACCAACCTCGCGAGGGCATCCAGGGCACCGGTCACCGGTGGGTCGGGCAAGCCGGCGGGGACCGGAACGCCCAGCGCGTCGCGCAGCAACCCCGCGTCGTCAGCAACGGCCAGCATCGCGACGCTGGCGATCCGGAAGGTACCGATGCGACCGGCTGCCAGCAGCTCGTCCAGCCAGGGCCGGGTCAGTTCGGGGTCGTCGCTGGCCGACCGGCACTCGACCTCGGTCAGGGGGCCGGTGGTGCGCAGCACGTCCCAGAGCTGTTCGGAGCTGGAAGCACGGCGGAACTCGCTGCGGCAGCCCAGTTCCTCGCCGAGGGCCACGACCACATCGGGGTCCAGGAGTTGTGCGCCGCCCTCGCGACCGAGCAGCTCGGCCAGCAGCGCCGGATCCAGGCTGAGTGCGGCGAGCTTGCGCTCGGCCAAGGGTTGGTCGCCGTCGTAGATGAACTCTCCGACGTAGCCGAACATCAGCGACTTGGCGAAGGGGGATGCCTCGGGGGTCTCGACCTCGACCAGACGAACCCGTCGTGCCGCCACGTCACCGAGCAGTGCGGTCAGCCCCGGGAGGTCGAAGACGTCCTCGAGACATTCGCGCATGGTCTCGAGGATGATCGGGAAGTCGGGGTAGTTGGACGCGACGGCCAACAGTTGCGCCGCCCGCATGCGCTGCTGCCACAGCGGTGATCGCCGGCCGGGGTCGCGGCGGGGGAGCAACAGGGCACGGGCAGCGCACTCCCGGAACCGGGAAGCGAACAGCGCCGACCCGAAGACCTGCTCGGTCACCAGCTCGTCCAGCTCGGCGGGGTCGATCGCCACCAGGTCAGCTCCAGGCGGGGCGGACTCGACGTCGGGGAGGCGGGCGATGATGCCGTCGTTGGTGGCGGGGACCTGTGCCTCGACGCCGTATCGTTCCTTGGCGCGCCGCTCGATCGCGAGCGCCCAGGGCTGCAGGACGGCCGTCCCCGCGGATGAGTGGACGCACAGGCGCCAGTCGCCGAGCTCATCTCGGAAGCGTTCCACCAGGATGGTCCGGCGGCCGGGAAGCACACCGGTGGCGGCACGCTGGTCGGCCAGGTAGTCGACCAGGTTGGTGGCGGCGTTGTCGTCCAGACCTCGCTCACCCAACATGGTGCGCGGATCCTCAGCTGCGCTCAGTTCGTCGGTGAACTCTGCGATGGCCATGCCCAGCTCGGCGGGGCGTCCGGGCTGGTCGCCACGCCAGAAGGGCAGGCGGCCGGGCTGGCCGGGGGCGGGGGTGACTATCACCTGGTTGGGGGTGATCTCCTCGATCCGCCATGACGTGGTACCGAGGGTGAAGATGTCCCCGACCCGTGATTCGTAGACCATCTCCTCGTCCAGCTCACCCACGCGCTTGGGGGACTTGCTGTCCTGCTCGCCCACGAGGAACACGGGGAACAGACCG
>DGKN01000183.1:7394-7704 GCA_002387005.1 Propionibacteriaceae bacterium UBA4569 | reverse complement strand
CCGGTTCCGGCCCGACCCGGTGCCCGAGGGGGTGTTGAGGCAGGTGATCGAGGCCGGGCACGCCGGGCCCAGCGTCGGGCACTCCCAGCCCTGGCGCTTCCTGGTGGTCAGGGATCCCGCGCTGCGGGACGCGGCCGGGGCGATGGCCGATCGGCAACGCCTTCGGCAGGCGGCCATGATGACCTCCGAGCGTGGCCAGCACCTCCTGGACCTCAAGCTTGAAGGGTTGCGCGAGGCTCCTGTGGGCCTGGTTGTCGCCTGCGATCGTCGCACCCCGGCCACCGGCGTGCTGGGACGGGCCACCTTCGTC
>DGKN01000183.1:6570-7363 GCA_002387005.1 Propionibacteriaceae bacterium UBA4569 | reverse complement strand
GCCGGGTTGCTCGGCCTGCCCGAGGGCGTTGAGACCCTGGGATGGTTGTGCATCGGGTGGCCCGACGAACTCCCTCCCTCCCCCGGGCTGGAACGGCTGGCCTGGTCGAAGAAGCTCCCGCTGGACGACCTGATCCTGCACGACAGGTGGCCAACCGATGAACCCAACAGCCCGCCGAATGCGCTGTCGCGAGAGCGACCAGAGGTCGTCGCCCCGGCACCACCCCGGGTGGTCGCGGCGACTGACCAGGCCGACCAGCTGCTCAGCTCCGCCGGTTCACTCGGTGTGCTCGACCGGGCGTTGAACCGGGTTGAGGCCATCCACGGCGGACGGGTGAGCGGCGGCACCTTGGTGCTGGTGGGCGCCGACCATCCCGTCGTCGCCCACGGCATCAGTGCCTTCGCGCCGTCAGTCACCCATGACGTGCTGGCCGCCAGCGTCGCCGGCAGCGGGATGGGCGTGGTGACGGCGCAGGGCGCTGGCCTGTCGAGCATCGTGGTGGACGCTGGCGTTGCGCGCCCCGTCGAGGGCGCACGCCAGGCTCGTCCCAGCGGCCCGCAGGGTGATCTCGTCTCGTCTGACGGCCTGATGCACGAAGACGCACGATCACTTCTCCAGCAGGGCATCCAGATCGGCGCTGAGGTTGCTTCGGCCGGCTTGGTGGTGTTGGGAGAGGTGGGGATCGGGAACACCACCGTGGCGGCGGCGCTCGCGTCCGCCCTGCTGGGGGTCGGTGCGCAGGAGGTCGTCGGGCAGGGAGCCGGGTCCGACTCCGACATGGTCGCGCGCAAGG
>DGKN01000183.1:0-6538 GCA_002387005.1 Propionibacteriaceae bacterium UBA4569 | reverse complement strand
TTGCTGGCCTGCCGCCTGCAACCCTCGGTGCAGGGTTACCTCGTGGCCGGACAGGCCAGCCGGGAGGTGGGTCACCAGCAGGTGCTCCAGGCGCTCGGGCTCGAGCCCCTGCTCCACCTGCGGCTGCGCTGCGGAGAGGGTGTGGGCGCCTGCCTGGCAGCGTCCATGTTGCTCCAGGGGGAACGGATGAGGGCACTGACCGCACGCACCTGTTGACCCTGCCGCACCGACTGCGCCCAGGAACTACTGTTGAGGGCATGGCCAGATCACACCGTCACTCCTCGAAGGTCTCCATCATCGGCGCGGGGGCCGTGGGCACCTCGCTTGCCTACGCCTGCTTGATCCGCGGCTCAGCCAACGTGATCAGCATCTACGACATCGCATCCCAGAAGGTGCGGGCCGAGGTCAAGGACCTCTCCCACGGTACCCAGTTCACCCATTCCGTCGTCATGGGGGGCGACGACATCTCCGTCGTCAAGGACTCCTCGGTGGTGGTCATCACCGCTGGCGCCCGCCAGCAGCCGGGCCAGACCCGCCTCGACCTCGCTGCGACCAACGCGAAGATCCTCGAGAAGATGATGCCGCAGCTCGTCGAACAGGCACCCAATGCCCTCTACGTGCTCGTCACCAACCCTTGTGACGTGCTCACCGTGGTTGCCCAGAAGGTCTCCGGGCTGCCCACCGCGCAGGTCTTCTCCACCGGCACCATGCTCGATACCTCACGCCTTCGCTGGCTGATCGCCAACAAGGTCAAGGTCTCGCAGTCGAACGTCCACGCGACGATCGTCGGCGAACACGGTGACTCCGAGTTCCCCGTCTGGTCGAGCGCGCACATCTCGTCCGTCCCGATCCGTGACTGGGTCTACGCCGGACGACGTCCCTTCAGCGACCAGGTGCTCGCCGACCTCGCCCACGAGGCGGCCCACGCCGCCTACGAGGTGATCGAGGGCAAGGGCGCCACCAACTACGCGATCGGCCTGGCCGGCGCACGTCTCGTGGAGGCACTGCTCTCCCCCACCCGCACCGTGCTGCCATTGTCAAGCGTGGTGGACGGTTACTACGGTCTGCACGACGTCGCGCTCAGCCTGCCCACCCTGGTCAGCTCCGCGGGCATCGAACGGGTGCTGGAGGTTCCGATGGACGCCTCCGAGGTCTCGTCCCTGCTGTCCTCGGCCGATCAGCTGCGCGGCACCCTGTCGACCCTGGGCTACTGAGCCGACCGCGTCAGCGGGNNAGGTGGAGCACCACCGCTGCCAGTCACAGCACGCCCAGCGAGCCGGCGCAGAACAGCACTGATGACCTGCGGCAGGACGCTGGCGATGTCGCCGGCGGCGCAGATCCAGCCGAACAGGACAGCGCAGCGGGTCAGTCCTTCTGACCTACGGAGGCCATTCGGGCGCGACGGGGGCGGGTGAGGAGCACCAGCACGTCGCGATGCACCACCTCGCGTTCGTACTGCACACCGAGTGACTCGGCGAGATCGTGGGAGTTGCGCCCGAGCATGGCGGGAAGCTCCTCGGACGAGAAGCCCACCAGGCCACGGGCGATCACCCTGCCCTCAGCGGTGACCAGGTCGACCGGGTCCCCCGCCACGAAGTCACCGTCGATGCCGGTGACGCCAGCGGCCAGCAGGGAGGCCTTGCGCTCGGTGACGGCACGGACGGCACCGGCATCCAGCACCAGGCGTCCGCGGGAGTGGCTGGCGTGTGCCCGCCACAACAGCCGGCGGGGACGGCGCTTGCCAGTGGCCTCGAACCAGGTGCCGACGTCCTGGCCCTGCACCGCTGCCCTGGCCTCGGCGGCGGCCGCCAACACCACCGGGATCCCTGCGCTGGTGGCGATCCGGGCGGCCTGGAGCTTGGTGGTCATGCCCCCGGTTCCGATCCCGGTGCCGGCGCGATGGGTGTCGACCTCGAGGGCGTTGATGTCGGCCACGACGCCGAGCCGCTCGGCGCCGGGTTCGCTGGGGTGGGCGCTGTAGAGGGCGTCCACGTCGCTGAGCAGCACCAACGCATCGGCGCGGATCTGCTGGGCCACCAGGGCCGCCAACCGGTCGTTGTCACCAAAGCGGATCTCATGGGTCGCGACGGTGTCGTTCTCGTTGACGATCGGGATCGCCTGCAGCTTCAGCAACCGTGCGAAGGTGCGCAGTGCATTCCGGTATGAAGCCTGCCGGGTCAGGTCGTCCACGGTGAGCAGCACCTGCCCGACCCGGAAGCCGTGCTGGCCGAAGCGCTGGGTGTACTCGTTGATCAGCAGGCCCTGACCCACCGAAGCCGCAGCCTGCTGGCTGGCCAGGTCACGCGGACGCTTCGTGAAGCCCAACGGGGCCAGACCGGCCGCGATGGCGCCCGAACTGATCAGCACCACCTGGCAGCCANNCACCCGGGCGGGGTCGATCCCGCCCTCGGCCGTGGTCAGGGACGACGAACCGACCTTGACCACGATTCGCTCGGCGTGGCGGATGGCCTCGCGACTCATTCCAGCCCCGGCTCGCGCTCGTGCGCAGGAGCCGTCGGTGCCTCGTCGTCGAAGACCTCGTCGAAGTCGGCACGGACGGCCTGCACCGGCGCGACGTCGTCGTCCTCGTCGTCCTCCCAGGCACCCATGGCCACGTTGACGACGCGCCAGGCGTCGCGGTGCATGCCGCCGCGGCGTTCCTGGTAGTCGGCGTCCTCCTGACGGCGACGCGTCGCGGACGGACGCTCGTGCTCCAGGCGGGAGTCCTCACCGCGGCGGGCCAGGATCTCGGCGCCGATCTCCACCTGCGGGGCGAAGTCGAACACGACCGGGTCGTCGCCACCTCCAATGGCGACCGCGTCCCCGGTGACCGCGCCAAGCTCGAGCAGCTTCTCCTCGACGCCAAGCCGGTTCAGCCGGTCGGCGAGGTAGCCGACGGCCTCGGCATTGTTGAAGTCGGTCTGGCGCACCCAGCGGGCGGTCTTCTCGCCCTCGACGCGCCACACGAAGCCGCCGTCGCCGTCACCCATCCGGCGGATGGTGAAGGGGGTCTTGTCCGCGACCGGCTTGGGGCTGATGACGATGCGCCTGGGTGCGGGGGCCGGCAGGGTGGCCCGGCGCGCGGCGACCAGTTCGGCCATGGCGAAGGTGAGCTCCTGCAGGCCCTCCCCCGACTTGGTGGAGATGACGAAGGTCTTCAGGCCACGGGCCTCCACGTCGGCCTTGACCATGTCGGCCAGTTCGTGCGCGTCGGGGATGTCGACCTTGTTGAGCGCCACCAGTCGCGGCCGGTCCTCCAGGCCACCGTGCTCGGTCAGCTCGCGCTCGATGACGTCGAGGTCGGTGAGCGGGTCACGTCCGGGCTCATAGGTGGCACAGTCGACGACGTGGACGATCGCCTGACAGCGCTCGATGTGGCGCAGGAAGTCGAAGCCGAGCCCACGGCCCTGGCTTGCCCCCTCGATCAGGCCCGGAACGTCGGCGACGGTGTACGTGGTCTCGCCGGCCACCACGACCCCCAGGTTCGGGACCAGCGTGGTGAAGGGGTAGTCGGCGATCTTCGGACGGGCACGGCTGATCGCGGCGATCAGCGACGACTTGCCGGCCGAGGGGAAACCCACCAGACCGACATCGGCGACGACCTTCAGCTCCAGCTGGATGCGTCGGCTCTCGCCTTCCTCGCCCAGCAGCGCGAATCCCGGAGCCTTGCGGGATGAGGACGCGAGGGCGGAGTTGCCCAGACCGCCCCTTCCACCCTGCGCGACGACGACCTCCTCGATGTCACCGGTCAGGTCGGCCAGCTGCTCACCGGTGTCGGCGTCGACGACGATCGTCCCCTCGGGGACTGGGAGGACGGTGTCCTCGCCCCGGGAACCGTTGCGGTGGTCGCCCATGCCCGGCTGGCCATTTGGGGCCTTGCGGGTGCTGATGCGGTGGTAGTCGACCAGCGTGGTGACCTGCGGGTCGATGCGCAGCACGACCGAGCCGCCGTCACCACCATTGCCACCGTCGGGGCCACCCAGTGGCTTGAACTTTTCGCGGTGCACGGATGCGCAGCCATGACCGCCGTTTCCGGCAGCGACGTTCAGCGTCACACGGTCGACGAAGGAGGGAATGGCCATGGGTCTTGCTTTCTGCTGGAGGCCGGGCGTCGGTCGCGACACCCGGGACCCCCGGAGTCTACCGGGGGTGGACGAAGCAAAGGGGCGGCTCCCGGCTGGGAGCCGCCCCTCGGCGGATGTTCAGAGCGTCATTCCGCGGCGGTCGCCACGGGCTGGACGTTGATCACGCGACGACCACGCCGGGTGCCGAACTCGACATTGCCCTCGACCAGGGCGAACAGGGTGTCGTCGCCACCGCGACCGACACCGTCACCGGGGTGGAAGTGGGTGCCACGCTGGCGGACGATGATCTCGCCCGCGTTGACGAGCTCGCCACCGAAGCGCTTGACGCCGAGGCGCTGCGCGTTCGAGTCGCGACCATTCTTGGAGGACGATGCGCCCTTCTTGTGTGCCATATCTGCCTACCTCAGCCCTTGATTCCGGTGATCTTGACCTGANNTGACGGTGACCCTGGCGCTTCTTGTAACCGGTCTTGTTCTTGTACTTCATGATGCGGATCTTCGGACCCTTGGCGCCACCGAGAACCTCGGCGGTGACCTGGGCCTTGCCGAGGGCATCCTTGTCAGAGGTGACCGAGTCGCCATCGACCAGCAGCAGCGGGGTCAGCTCGACCTTCTCGCCAACCTCGGCCGACACCTTGTCGATCTCGACAATGTCATCCACGGCAACCTTGTGCTGGCGGCCGCCACTGCGCACGATCGCGTACACGCCTGACCTACTCTCGTTCGTCTACTGGGAAAAGTTCAGCCGACCGGAGGCCAGCTGGAGTCTGTGCGGGTGAGTTCCAGGACGTCCAACGACCTGACCCAAACCGACTGCCAACTCTACCCGCGGGCCAGGACAGGGTCAAACCGGCCCCGGCCGCCGCGAGTCGTCAGCCGGCGGGACGACTCAGTTGTTGTTCCGTCCACGCCCCCGACGCCCGTGGGAACGCTCCCCACCATCGGCCGGTGCCTGGGTCTCCACGGGGTGATCGTGGCGAACGTAGCCCCGTCCACCGCAGCGGTCGCACTCCTCGGTGAAGGCCTCCGCCAGGCCGGTACCGATCTTCTTGCGGGTCATCTGCACCAGGCCCAGCGAGGTCACCTCGGCCACCTGGTGGCGGGTGCGGTCACGTCCAAGGCACTCGACGAGGCGACGCAGCAGCAGCTCACGGTTGCTGGGCAACACCATGTCGATGAAGTCGACGACGATGATGCCGCCGATGTCACGCAGGCGCAGCTGGCGGACGATCTCCTCGGCCGCCTCCAGGTTGTTGGAGGTGACCGTGGCCTCGAGGTTGCCGCCGGAGCCGGTGAACTTGCCGGTGTTGACGTCGATGACCGTCATGGCCTCGGTGCGGTCGATGACCAGGGAACCGCCACTGGGCAGGTACACCTTGCGCTCCAGTGCCTTGGCGATCTGTTCGTCCAGGCGGTGCTGGGAGAAGGGGTCGCCCTGCTCGGGGTCCCAGCGCACCAGCCGCTCCGCGAGGTGCGGGGCGACATGGGTGACGTAGCCGTTGATGGCCTCGTAGGCGTCGTCCGGGCCGCCGTTGCNNGTCACCGAGGATGTCCTTGAGGCGGTTGCGCTCGGTGTCGGCCAGCTTGCGGCTGATGCCGGACAGGTGACCGCCCGGGGAGTAGACGACATAGCGTCCCGGCAGTGAGATGTGGCTGGTGAGGCGGGCGCCCTTGGCGCCAACCGGGTCCTTGGAGACCTGGACGAGCACGGTCTGGCCGCTCTTCAGCACCCTCTCGACGGCCTTGTCCTGGCCGGCGGCACCGAAGCCCGCCCAGTCGATCTCACCGGCGTAGAGCACGGCATTGCGGCCACGGCCGATGTCGATGAAGGCGGCCTCCATGCTGGGCAGCACGTTCTGCACGCGGCCCAGATAGATGTTGCCGATCAGGGACGAGCTGGACGCGCGGTCGACGTAGTGCTCGACCAGGATCCCGTCCTCGATCACGGCGATCTGGGTGTACTCGTCGCCCTGGCGGATCACCATCCGGCGCTCCACCGACTCACGGCGGGCGAGGAACTCGGCCTCGGACAGGATCGGCGCGCGACGGCGACCGGCGGCACGGCCCTCACGGCGGCGCTGCTTCTTGGCCTCCATGCGGGTGGAGCCGTCGATGCCGGTCACCTCGTCGGCAGCACTGCGGCTGCGGCGGGGCTCCCGGGCACGCCCGACGACCTCGGACGGGTCGTCCTCGGAACCGGCGGTGTCCTCGCCACGACGGCGGCGACGACGACGGCGACGACGACCGGAGCTGTCCGTGTCGTCGGACTCCTCCGAGCTGGCCTCCTCAACGGCGGTGTCGTCGGTCTCGGATTCGTCATCGTCGGAATCCCCATCGACTGCGGAGTCGTCGTCCTGCCCACGGCGGCGACGACGACCCCCCCTGCGGCGCCGGCGGCGGCGATTGCCACCCTCGTCGTCCGACCAGGACTCGGCCTCGTCCTCGACCTCGGCC
>DGKN01000029.1 GCA_002387005.1 Propionibacteriaceae bacterium UBA4569 | reverse complement strand
GCCCTTGCCAGTGCCGGGCGGCTCCAAGTACGCCCGAGGTCTGGTGCTTGCGATCGGGGGCGCCCGGGCGACGCCGGGCGCGGTGATGCTGGCCGGACGCGCGGCCCTGCGGATGGGCGCTGGGCGGTTGAGCCTCGCCGTTGCCGACTCGGTGTGCGCGCACGTGGCCGTGGCGGTGCCCGAGTGCGGCGCCTATGGGCTGGCGGAAGACTCGGAGGGTTCCATCACCGGACGTCGCGCTGCCGAGGTGCTCTCCAAGGAACTCTCCCGTGCGGACGCGGTGCTGATCGGCCCGGGACTTGATGACCCGGCTGGGGCCGCGGCGTTGCTGACGGAGGTGATCCCCGCGCTGCCGAAGAAGACTCCGGTGCTGCTGGACGCTTTCGGAGCGACCGTCCTGCCGGACCTGGATGAGGCTCTGGTCGATGCGCTGCGCGGACGTCTGGTGCTGACCCCCAACTCGGCCGAGATGGGTCACCTGTTGGGCCGTCCCGAGACCAACGAGGACGACACGGAGGTGGCACCGNNAGCGATTCGGCGCGGTCGTGGGGTGTGACGCCTACGTCGCCGAGGGCGGTCGCATGTGGCGTTCGACCACGGGCGATGTGGGGCTCGGGACCTCCGGCAGTGGCGACGTGATGGCCGGCGTTGTATTGGGCCTGTTGGGCCGAGGTGCGGATCTCGCGCAGGCTGTGGTCTGGGGCAAGTACGTCCACCAGGCAGCCGGCGACGCGCTGGTGGGCGACCACGGACGGATTGGCTTCCTCGCGAGTGAGATCGAAACGAGGTTGCCCCGGGTGCTGCGGACCTTGGGCGGCGACTGATACGAACCTCCCTCGGAGTGGGTGGTGAAACTGCTGACTACGGCAGTTTCGCCACCCAGTCTGCTGGGGGATTGCGATGAAGGGCCATGTAATGGGTCTTTCGTGCCGGCTCGTGCTTCTCCAAGGCGTAGCGGAGTGCCGTGCGGGGCATCGTCGCCGCGTTCTTGTCCAGGAAGTCGTCCAGTGCAGCGCGATCTCGGAGGCCCACGTCGCGGAGCAGCCATCCGACGGCCTTGTGGATGAGGTCATGCTCGTCGTCCAACAGCCTCGCGGCCACGGCCAGTGGCAGTTCGACGTCCCCGGCGCGGAGCGGTCCGAACATGGAGACCATGGCCAAGCGGCGGCGCCACACAACGGGGGAGTCCAGCAGTGGGTCAAGGATCGCCCACTGCTCGTGAGGCGGGAGCTTCGCCAGCCAAGGCCCGGTGACATGGGGCGCCACGGGGGCAGTTGACCGGCGCTTGCAGAGGTCGGACATGAGGACGGCCGCGAGCAGTCGCACCTCATGGACCTCGTGGTCCAGCAATTGCGACATGTCGTCAGGGGTCACGTTGGTCGGTGCTCGCTTGGCGATTTCGCGGACGATTGGAACGCTCGCGCCGACGACCACGTCGCCCTCGGCGTAGCCACCAGGAATCGCTTGGAAGAAGCGAGCCTTCATCAGCGCCCTGCTGGGGTCCCCAGCTGCGATGACGGTGGCAGCAAGGGTGGATGCGGTGTCCATCATCCAGGGCATCGTCCGGTGGCGAGCAGATTCAACTGCGTGAGCCAAATACGCGTCTGACTTGGTTTGCCCCCTCGGGCGTGAGGCGCCAGCGGGTGTGCGGCACTGACTGCCAACCTTGATCGCGGAGCCATCGCCGGATCGTCTTGTCGCTCACGGCTGAGCTCTTCGGCGAGTTCGCGAGTGGTCACGCTGGGTGCGAATTGTTCGGCGCTCATGGCGTGCACGTTACCGGCGCTGCACTGGCTGGAAGCGACGACAGGGGTGGCCCTTCCGAGCAGAATGACATAATGTCGCTTATCGGACAACGGTCCACGCGCTAGAGAAGACGCCATCCGAGGGTTTTGGCTGCCTGCTGGTCGAAGGTGACGCTCTCATCGCATCCACCACGTCGTTGTGTGGCGTCGATCATCGCGTCAGCGAAGTCGGCGCCTCGTTCAACTGCCTGCAGCGCCTGCTGCACGAACTCCGGCCGCTCGAGCGCTACCTCGTCGTTCGCCACTAATGCGCGGACGGCGCTGACTGCGACCTCCGGGCCCGTCTTGTAGCTGCGCGTGAGTACCCACCAGGTCTCCACCAGGACGATGTGCGTGATGTACGCAGGGTTCTGGGAATCCACGTGCCGCAGAGCCTCAAGGGCTCTGGCGTGCTGGGCATCGTCGTCGTTCACCAGCAGGCGGACGACCACGTTCGTGTCCAGGCCGATCACAGCCCCTGGGCTCCCTCGGCGATCGCGCGATCCATTTCCTCCAAGGTGATCACGGGACCGCCGTAGCCGATCAACCCAGCCAAGTCGACGAGTCGCGCGGAATCCCGTAAAGGGCGGAGACGGTAGCTGCCGTCAGCCTCGGCTTCAAATGAGACGCGGACTCCTGCCGCTAGACCCAATGCCTCGCGAACCTCCTTGGGCACGGTGATCTGGCCCTTGCTCGTCATGGTCCCGGTGGGCATCTGCGGCTCCTTACCCTTGAGTAAGGAGACTCTACCTCTTCGTCCAATGTGCCCGCAAGGGGGCGACATCAGGGTTCGAAGACATCCCGGTCCTGCCATGCCATCGTGCCGACAATGAGCAGCAATGACAACACCAGGATGATGAGTGCAATGGGTCGCGATACCCCCGCCGGAAGGCTCAGCGCGATCATGGAACCAGCCGACCCTGCGGCTACGAGTGCCCAGCCCATGGCGGCCCGATCCGATTGACGGTTCGCACGCTTGAGCTCGAGCTGCTTCGCATCCTGGGCTTTTAGCACCTTGAGGTATCTCTTGCGTCGACGCCAATCCCCCACCAGATGTCGCCGTCTGATGGCGTATTCATTCTTCGCGTTGGATTCCTGGAGTCGGCGCCGGCGGATGACTTCGGCATTCGACCAGTCATTGCCCATCTGCACCAAGGCGCCGCAGAACAACAGCAGTGCCCCGAGGAAGGCCAGTTGATCGCTCATGAAAATCCTCCGTGTGCACCATCGAACGAGGCTCGCTGCGGCTTCGAGCCCAGGACCTCGGTCAGGTGGTCGGCGCAGACCAACCGATCAGGGTCTGACCCCAAGTATCGGTGAAGAAGCAGATGTCCACAATGCCAACGGCACCTGATTCGGCGCCGATGGAGCCATTGGGCACGTCGCCGGAAATGGCTTTCCCCTCCCCCAGTGAGATCACGACGTGCCCTGCCCCCGACGAGTTGGTCAGCCAGATGATGGCCCCGCGGGGAATGGAGTCCAGGTCGGTGGTGGTGTGCATCAGCCCGTCCGCCTTGATCTGGTACGCGGCGGAACTGGCGGACGCGATGCCAGAGTAGACGTTGCCGTAGGCGCGGCTCACGAGTCCGAGGCATAGGTTGTGCCACGCGGTGCCGCCGGAGTCCATCTGCTTGGTCATGAAGGCGATCGCCTCCTCGCAACTCGTCCCGGTGGACGAGTCCCCCAGCGTGCACGTGGTTGCTGGGTCGACGGCCTTCTTCGTCGTCGTCGTCGTGGTGGAGGAGGTCACCTTCGTGGTCGTCGTGGTCTTCGTCGAGGACGAACTGCTGGACGACGAACTTGACGACGTCGAGTTGCTCGTCGCGGTGGACGTGCTGGAGACGATCTCTTGCGTGCCGTCAGCAGACATCGAGCTGGTGGTGGTCGTCGCGCTCGCCGTGGCCGGGGCGACACCACCCGCCAGGGCAAGCGCCGCCACACCGGCGGCGAGGGAATTGGTCAGTCGGGTCGGTCGATTCATACGGTCATTTCGATCGGGGGGCGCCCGGCGGGCACCGCTCCGATCAACGTCACCTTGTCAGCCTGTTGTGGTCACCGGAGCTTCCTGTGCCCCTGATGTGCACCGACCGCGAACATGAGAACGCGCTGGCAGGGACGCTCAATCGAGCCAGCCACTAGAGCAATCGTCCAATCGTGGGCGGTTCAGCCCTTGGAAGGCTTGATGTCGTTGCCGCCCCAGAACTGCAGGCCCTTGATGATGACGGTCCCGTTGGACCCGTCACCGCGGGCGCCCTTCGAGATGCTGTTGCCGCCCATCAGGCCGAAGGACTGGTCCAGCACCCGCACACCGGGCGGGACGAAGACATCGCACCCGCCCATGATCGAGTTCAGCGTCAGGGTGATTTCGACGCCGGGGCCCATCGCCTCGTCCAGCAAGATGTCGTGCCCGCCCCAGAACGACAGCACGGAGACCTGGTCGACGCCGGGTTCCACGACGATGTCATGCCCGCTCATCACCGCGATCGAGTTCACCGGCGGACGACTCCCCGGTACGGCCACCGACTCCTGCCGACGGACGACCGCCGCGTCGCTCTCCCCCGCCTGCCGAGCCTCCGGCAGGTCGGTCGTCATGGTGCCCAGCTCGTCCAGGAAGCGTGCCGCGAGCGCTTGGGACTGGCGCTCGTCGAACTCGTCCATCGTCAGGCGTCCGTTGGCCAATGCCTCGCGCAGGACGGCGATGGTCGTGTCCCGTTCGGCGTCCCCGGCGCGCATCCGGTTGCTGGGCTCCATGGCCNNCCTATGTGCGATTCCCCCGTGGCGCACTCACCCGACCGGACGAGCGACTCCCGCCACCACGGGACGCACGAACGGCGACATGCCCTGCTCGGTGTCCCGCACCCCGGACACGTCGAAACCGGCGGCGGCCAACTCGGCGACGGTGCCTCGGTTGTGCCGACACTCGGTTCCGGTGCGCACGGTCAGTGGCGTCACCGGGTCTTGCAGCCGGCCGTGGACCCCCTCACCGCGAACGTGCTCGACCGGCAGCAGTCGGCCATCGGGACGCAACCCTCGCCTGACTTGCAAACACGGCGTTTGGATCGGACACCGAGCACAACACCAGCGTCGCGACCACGACGTCCATCGCCGAGTCAGGGACGGAGTTGAGCCGCTCCCCCGCGTCCGGGCCGATACGCGGTTGCGTCGCGTGGTCCTGGTACCGCTCGGCCAGATGGGTGCGCATGGTTGCGGAGGGCCCCGCCAGCGTCAGGCTCCGCAGGCCGTCGGGGAACAGTGCCGCGTTGTGGCCGGTGCCGGGACCGATCTCGAGGACGTCGCCGTTCACGTCCGCCAGCAGCTCGGGTCGCACGGCGCCCAGCCTGCGGTCCTCGCAGGCGAGGTGAGTCAGTTGTAGCGGTTCGCGAAGGACGCTCGAGTCGCTGCTGCCAGGTCACCCGGGAAGTGTGGCAGGGGCACCCCGGCGTGCTGATGGTTGGCGGCGTGAACATCCGACGACGACTGGGCCATCCCGCCGCCACTTTGGATGCATCGGCCAGCGACGCTATCATCGTCATATGACGATATTGCAAGGCGAGGCAGACCTGCTACTGGCGGCGGATCTGTTCAAGGCAGTGTCCGACCCGCACCGCCTGGAGATCGTGCGGCACCTGCTGCTCGGGGAGCATCGCGTGGCCGACCTGGTCGATCACCTCGGGCTGGCGCAGTCGACCGTCTCTGCGCACGTCGCGGTGCTGCGGGAGTGTGGCCTGCTCGCCAGCCACCCCCATGGACGGGCGACCTACTACACGCTCGCCCACCCCGACCGGGCCCGCGCCCTGCTGCAGGCAGCGGAGGCGCTGCTGGCCACCGCGGGCACACCCGTCCACATTCTGCCGACCGACCAGCAGGACATCCGATGACCACTCCCCAACTCACGGAACTCGACCACGACGACCACGCAGATCACGATCACGCTGGGCACGACCACGCGGGGCACCAGCACTCCATCTCGGCCAACGCCGACTCCCGCTACCTGATCGCGGCACTCGCGCTGCTCGGGGCATTCATGCTGGGCGAGGTGGTCACCGCGCTGGTGTCCGGCTCACTTGCCCTGCTCTCCGACGCCGGCCATATGCTCTCGGACGTGGGCGCGATCGCGATCGCCCTCTGGGTGATGCGTCTGACCCGGCGTCCCGCCGCCGGCGCGTGGACGTGGGGCTGGAAGCGTGCCGAGATCCTGTCGGCCGCCGTCAATGGCGCAACGATGCTCGTCGTCGCCGGGGTCGTCGGAGTCGAGGCCATCCGGCGTCTCATCACGCCGCCGGAGGTGGACGGCGCACCCGTGCTCGTGGTCGCGCTGGTCGGCGTCGTGGTGAACATCGCCGTCGCGTGGTTGGTGGCCCGCGCCAACCGCTCCAGCCTGAACGTCGAGGGCGCCTACCAGCACATCCTCACCGACCTGTACGGCTTCATCGGGACCCTCGTCGCGGGCGTCGTGATCCTGGCCACCGGATGGACCCGCGCCGACGCGATCGCCTCGCTGATCGTGTGCGGGCTGATGCTGCACGCATCGTGGGGCCTGCTGCGAGACGCCGGACGGGTGTTGCTGGAGGCGGCTCCTGCCGGGATCGACCTCGTGGACGTCCAGACGCACCTGCGCGAACTGGACCACGTCCACGACGTGCATGACCTGCACGCCTGGAGCGTCTCCAGCGACCTGCCGGCCCTGACCGTGCACCTCGTCGTCGACGACAGCTGCTTCACCGACGGCCACGCGCCGCAGTTGCTCGACCAGGTGCAAGAGTGCCTGCGCGGCCATTTCGACCTGGCCCACTCCACCTTCCAGCTGGAGCCGCCGAGCCACGTGGAGCACGAGCCGGCGCTGCACTGAGTTCGTGCGGCGAGGGGCTACCAGCGGATGTCGGCCACGGACTCCAAGGGTTCGCGGCTGACCCGGATGCCCTGTGGCAGCGTGGCGGCGGCGCTCAACGCGTCCCCGAAGTCGATCCCGGTGCGGGCGGTGAGGATGTCAAGGCGAACCTGATAGGCCCGGAACTCATCCAGGGCAAGGATCTCCAGCCGGTCCAGCGACTGCGTCAAGAGGAAGGCGCGCGCCTTCAGGGTGTCGTGTTCCACGAAGATGACGACCTTCCAGAACTCCTTCGGCNNCGGTCGATCCGGTTGTCGGAGTACAGCTCGTCGCCCACCTGGTAGCGCTCCGGCACCTTCGGGTCGTAGCGGAACCTCATGGAGCTGCGCGACAGCTTCTGCATCGCCGCGCCGTCCACATTCCACGCCACCCAACGGGCGAACCCACGACTGGCGCTCATCTTGAGCGAGAAGTGGGTGTGGTCGACGACCGTAGAGCCATCCACCTCTACCGCGTCGGACGCAACCTGGGCGGTCAGCGTGGGCAGCGGGACGTTGTGGGTAAGGAAATCCGGGTCATAACCAAGGGCCATGCCCCCAGCCTGTCAGGTCGAGGTGAACAGCAAACCTGTCAACATCGGGGGTCGGATCGGAACTGGCACGATCAATGCGATGAATCGTGCAGGTCTAGTGCGGCCGCGACGAGCGCAGGATTCTCCGCAGGTCGCCCCGGGTACGGTTCCGCCCCGCGCCCACCAAGGGGCACGGGACGGTCGTCTATCGAGAAGGCGGTCAGTTCTTGCGGGCCAGCACCTGCTGCACTGCTGCGACGATTCCTGGCGCATCGATGCCGTACTGCCCCATCAAGTAGCGGGTTGTTCCCACCTGGCCGAACCGCTCGCGGACGCCCACGCGATACATCGGAGTGGGCAACTTCTCCCCCAGCAGCTCGGCGACCGCAGAACCAAGCCCGTTCTGGACATTGTGGTTCTCGGCCGTGACCACTGCCCCGGTCTTTCGGACGCTGGCAAGCAGGACGTCCTCGTCCAGCGGCTTGACCCGGAAGACGTCCACCACTTCCGCAGAGATTCCGTGTTCGGCCAGTTGGTCCGCTGCCACCAGCGCCTCGGGGACCTCGATCCCGCAGGCCAGGATGCTCACGTCGGTGCCCTCCCTGAGCACGCGAGCCCCGGAATCGCCGAAGTCGGTGCCGTCGGGGTTAGACGTCCAGCTCAGCCTTCTTGCGTTGGGTACGGACGTAGGTGAGGCCTCCCCGTTCCCGCGCTTGACGCAGCACGTAGCCCATCTGGACCGGCGAACAGAGGTCATAGACGTGGATCCCCGGGATTAGTCGCACGATCCCCATGTCCTCGAAGGTCATGTGCGTCCCGCCGTTGTGTTCGGCGGTGACACCGGCATCTGAGCCCACGAGACAGGCCGACAGCTTGGCGTAGGCCAGCGACACGAAGATCTGGTCCATGGCCCGGCGGGTCAGGAACTGGCCGAACGAGTGGACATAGGCGTATCCGCCCACGACACTGAGACCGGCGGCGGTGGCGATCATGTGGGCCTCCATGATCCCGACGTCCAGGTAGTGGGGCCCCATCACCTCCTGGAGTCCTTGGGTGCCCATGGAGGACGAGAGGTTCTCATCCCAGGTTCCGGGGGATCAACTTCACTCACGCAACTGGCGCAGACCAACCGATCAGGGTCTGACCCCAAGTATCGGTGAAGAAGCTGATGTCCACGATGCCAACGGCACCTGATTCGGCGCCAGTGGAGCCATTGGGCACGTCACTGGAAATGGCTTTCCCCTCCCCCAGTGAGATCACGACGTGCCCTGCCCCCGACGAGTTGGTCAGCCAGATGATGGCCCCGCGGGGAAGGGAGTCCAGATCGGTGGTGGTGTGCATCAAGCCCTCGCTCTGCAATGACTAGGCAGCCGAGCTGGCGGATGGATACCCGGCGTACACCGAACCGTATGCCTGGCTGACCAAGGCAAGGCACAGGTCGTGCCATGCGGTGCTGCCCGAGTTCATCTGCTCGGTCATGAAGGCGATGGCCTCGTCACAGGTCACGCCGGTTGTGGACTCCCCCAGCGTGCAGGACGTCGCAGTCGTCGTTGCCTTCTTCGTCGCGGTTGTCGAGGTGACCTTTGCTGTCGAGGTACTGGTCGCCTTGCTCGTCGACGTGGTGCTGTCGGCAGTGGTTGCGGTACTCGAAGCGGTGGCCGTCGCGCTGGCGGTGCTGGTCAGTGTCACCGCCTCGGCCGCGCCGTCCGCTGACATCGTGATGGTCGTAACACTGGCCTCAGCGGGAGCGACGCCGCCCACGAGCGCCAGGGCGGCGACGCCGGTGGCAAGGCTGGATCGGAAGTGTTTGAAGCGTGACATGCGGTCCTTGGGTCGGGCGCCCCCGATGGGCACCATCGACCTTCAAGCTCAGTCGGCGCGACTGTCCACATGGCGTGCGAATACTGTGCCGGGCATGTGGGATCGCAACGAAGTTGGGTCGCGTTGTGAGATCTTGGGAGGCGCCGCAGTTCCGTAGACGCGGCGTGGCTGCACATGGTCGGCACCGATACAGGGTTGGAAGAATAGATGGGACTGATGAACACGGACGCGAAGCCGGTAATGAGCACCATGTGGGGTGCCGAGAACGACCACGTCTGGTCCGAGCTCGTCGATGTCGTCCGCAGCGATCGGCCTGGCAGCCTGCGCGACCTGCGCACCCTGTGGCTGGCGAGCAAGGGACGCGAGGCCATCATCCTGCGCGGATCGGTCACCCTTGGGGACAAGTATCGCGACCTGGTCTTCGCGGCACTGCTGCGGTTGCGACGCGAGCCCGCCCAGATCCTCATCACCGATGCCACCTGGGAGACCGGCAGCCATTCGTTGGAGAGGCGGCTGCCCGCTGCCTTGCGCCCGCTGGTCCCCGTACTGATCAAAAGCTTCATGGCCCTGGTCGACTCACCCCGCGTCCGCTACGCCGTGCTCTCCACCGACGAGCTCGAGACCTTCCCCCGCACCTGGAGTGTCTCCCCCGACCGCGTGGTTTTCACACCCTTCAACCACACGGTCGACGACACCCGACTCGGCGATGTCGGCGTTCTCGATGGTACGGACGGGGGCTACATCTTCTCCGGTGGCGACTCCCTGCGCGAGTACGACCTGCTCGAGGAGGCGCTGACTGGTCTGGATGTCCCCGTGAAGCTGGCCTCGTGGTGGCAACCATCGACGCCCACGCCGAACATCGAGTCCGGCCGACGGACCCACCCAGAGTTCCAGCAATTGCTGGCCGGCTCGCATGCCGTCGTGATTCCGCTGCAGGTTTCCAATCGCAGTTCGGGCCAGCAGACCTACTTGAACGCGATGCTGCTCGGCAAGCCGGTCATCGTCA
>DGKN01000258.1:2492-12416 GCA_002387005.1 Propionibacteriaceae bacterium UBA4569 | reverse complement strand
GCGAAGGCGATGGCCAGCAGGATCTTCGCGATCTCGGCGGGCTGGAAGGAGTAGGGGCCGAAGTGGATCCAGATCCGGGCGCCGTACTGTGCGCGTCCCAGCCCGGGAACCAGCGGCAGCAGCAGGAGCAGCAGGCCCGACAGGAAGAAGATGTACGGGAAGCGCTGCAGGCGGCGGTGGTCGCGCAGCACGACGATGGAGGCGGTGCAGGCGATGACGCCGAGCAGAGTCCACAGCAGCTGGGTGCGCGCGTCATGGGAGACGGGTTCGCTGACTTGGTCGAGCCGGAAGATCATCGCCAGCCCGAGGCCGTTGAGCAGCAGCACGCAGGGGACGATCAGCGGGTCGGCCCAGGCCAGCTTCCAGCGCACCAGCAGGTGGACGGCCAGGCCGATCGCCGCCCACACGCCGACGATCCGTGGCCAGGAGGCCGGGATCTCGCCGTAGAGGTTCATGTTGGTCAGTGCCCAACCGCCCAGGCCGAGGGCCAGGGCGAACAGGTCCATCAGCAGCTCGATGTTGCGCCGCTTGCGGTAGACGAGCACCTCGTCCATCAGCACTCTCCCTCGGACGGGGTGGGAAGCGCTGTCACCGCCTGGCTGGGCGTCTGGGTGGGCAGCGCAGTGGTTTCGCCCACCGCGGCGGTGGGGCTCGCGGTCGAGCTGGCCGTCGCGGACGCCGACGCGGAAGCAGGGGCCGAGGGGGCGGTCTGGCGCTGGGCCCGAATCCGGATGCACTGCTCGGCGCGGACCTTGAGCTCGGCGGTGGTGGTGCGGGCCGCCTCCAGCGATGCCACCGGGATCGTGGAGCGCACCTGCTGGCGGTAGTAGGCGGGCAGGTCGTCCACCAGCGTTGACTGCGCCTCGGCGACGTGGGAGAGCTTCTTGCCGAAGACATTGCCCGGCACGCCCTGGAAGATGGCGACCCGGGAGGCGTCCTCACCTACGTAGTACTGGCCCTGGGTGTAGCGCCAGGCGCCCCACAAGGCTGCCGCCGCGAGCAGTGCGATGGACGTGAACAGCGCCAGCGTGGCGATGACGGGGCGTCGGCTGCGAGCGCGGGGGGCATAGCGCAGCACCTCCTCGTCCAGGTGCGGCACCTGATCGGGGGAGGTGACGAAGCGCTCGGCCTCCGCGGCGGGTTCGGGGGCCAGCACGAGGCCCTCGACTCCGCTCAGCGTGTGGTGTTCCAGGATCGGCGCGGTGTACTCGGCCGCGGCGCCGATCGTGGTGCCCGGGAGCGCGTCCAGCTCGTCCGACTGCGGGACGACGTCCGAGACAACCACGGTGATGTTGTCGGCACCGCCACCGCGATGGGCGAGCTGGACGAGTTGCGCGACGGCGGCCTCGGGGGTGCAGTCGCGCATCGCTCGGGCCCNNACGGTCTCGGTAGTGAACCCGCACAGCCCGTCCGAGCAGAACAGCAGGCGGTCGTCCAACTGCAGGTCGACGGTCTCCAGGTCGGGTTCGTGGGTCGACTGGCCGTTGAGCACCCGCAACAGCAGCGAACGGTGCGGGTGGATCGCGGCGTCGGCTTCGGTGATCTTGCCCTCGTCGACCAGCGACTGCACCCAGGAGTGGTCGTGGGTGAGGCGGTGCAGTCGTCCGCCGCGCAGCAGGTAGGCGCGGGAGTCGCCGATGTGGGCCATCGCCAGCTGGGTGCCGGTGAACAGGGCCGCGGTGACGGTCGTCCCCATGCCGTCGAGGGCGGGGTCGGCGTCGATCAGGTCGGCGATGGCGTCATTGGCGCGACCCAGTGCACCGGCCAGCAACTCGTGCGCCTGGTCGAGTTCCTGGCGGGAGTCGACCTTGCTGATCTGCTGGGTCGCGACCGAGGACGCCAGGTCGCCGGCCGCGGCGCCACCCATGCCGTCGGCGACGAGCAGCATGTTGGGCGAGTGGAAGCCGGAGTCCTGGTTGTTCTTGCGCACCAGGCCGATCTCGGAGTGCGACCGGGTGTCGAGGCTGAAGACCATCAGCCCTCCAGGCGCAGTTGGGTGCGGCCGATGCGCACCACATCGTCCGGCGTGATGATGGTCGGGGCCTCGATGCGTTGGCCGTTGACGTAGGTGCCGTTGGTGGAGTGCAGGTCTTCGACGATCCAGCGGTCCTGGTCGTCACGCAGCACGTGCGCGTGGCGGGTGGAGGCGTAGTCGTCGTCGATCAGCACGGTGGAGTCGGCGGCGCGTCCGATGCTCAGCAGGTTCTGGTCGAGGCGGTAGGCGGCGCCCTGGGAACGTCCCTCGGTCACGATCAGGCGGCGCGGCCCGGTGGGGACGTCCTCGGTGCGTGCGCGGGTGACCCGCTGGCCGAAGATGTCGGTGCGGATGACATTGGCGGCGAACAGGATGAACAGCCACAGCAGGGCCAGGAAGATGATCCGCAGGCCCACGACCACGATTTCACTCAAAGGGCTACGCTCCCGCAGGCGAGTGGACGAGCATGCGCGTCGAGCCAATCTCGATGCGGGAGCCGTCGTCCAGGTTCGCGTGCGCAACCTTCGCGCCGTTGACGATGATGCCGTTGGTGGAGCCAAGGTCCTCGATGCTGATCGCCAGTTCCTCACCGGCGCCGTTGACGTGGATCTGGGCGTGACGACGGCTGACCCCCGGGTCGTTGATGCGCAGGTCGGCCTCGGAACCGCGTCCGATCACCAGGCCGGGCGGGGTGAGCGGGTGGCGCACACCGTTGACCTCGAGCACCAGCGGGGCGCGTCGAATCATCGTCGTGGACGCGGGTCCGTCGGCCTGCTCGATGCCAGCCATAGCCTGCGACTGCACCTGGAAACGGCCGGTGGGCAGGTTCGGGGCGAGCTCGTAGGCGATCGCGATCGGGCCATTGAAGACGTAGTGACGCTCGGCGGCGTGCTCGCGCAGCTCCGGGACGATCTCGGCGGTGAGGGTCTTGGAGTAGGGCACCAGGCGGTCGTAGTCGTGCTGGCTGAGCAGGACGGTGAACTCGTTGGGCACCAGGCGCTTGTCGCGGCTGAGGAGCTTGGCCTCGGAGTCGAGCTCCCGCTGGAGGCGCTGGGCGATCTCGACGGGCTGCACGTCGCCCTTGAACGCGCGCGCGAAAACGCCGCTGACGGCACCCTCGATGCGGTTCTCGAACTTGTCGAACAGTCCCATGGCCCCTCCTCTCCACGCGTGGCCCAGTTGATACTACTGACCAACAGCTGAAGGCCCCAGTCCTTCAAGGGCAGGTTGAGACCACGGTCTGACCGGGTTGGGCCCCTGGGGTGGGTTCCTGCTCGCCTGTTGGTCGTGAGCTGTGCGCGATTCCCACTGGGATGGCAGGGGACATTGGCTTGTGAACGATCCAATCGCTGATCTGTGACCGCTGGGCCCACAACCTCGGTGGATCACCGGTCGCTCAGGTCATTGGTCGGTCAGGTCACGGGTCGCGCGCTGCCACTGGTCGTTGAGCTCGTCCAGGTCGGCGCGGTGGTCGGCGAACCGGCAGCCGCGGCCGTTCGGCTTGAGCGTGATGCCTTCGGCCCGCCAGTGGGGTTCGGCCTCGGCCAGCAGGTGGCTGGGCAGGTCGCCGCAGTGGTTGGTGATGCGCCACCAACAGACCTGCGAACCCCACTGCGCCATCACCCGCCCGACGGCCCGTGGTCCGGTGCCGACGATGGACGCGACGTCGCCGTAGCTGGCGACGCGTCCGGCTGGCACCAGCTCGGCGCAGCGCAGCACCTTCTCCACCAGCAGTTCGTCCACGACGCCGACGCTAGTGCGTCACTTCTGGTTTCGCGGGCGCTCCCGCCCGCCCGTGGTTGGGCGCGCTCATCGGCCCCGCTGGAGACCGTCCACTAGACTGCCGAGCGATCGGGGCGGCGGGGGCCGGCCGGATTGGCGCGGCAGACCTCCAGGAGACCAGTCATGACGAATGCACCGACCCCCCAACACCGCGCGACGATGCGCGGTGACATCGAGGGGCTCCGAGCGATCGCGGTCGGTTTCGTGCTGCTCTACCACCTCTTCCCCAAGCACCTTGTCGGTGGCTTCGCCGGGGTGGACGTCTTCTTCGTCATCTCAGGCTTCCTGATCACCGGCGTGCTGATCCGCGAGGTGGAGAAGACCGGACGGGTGAACCTGGCCCAGTTCTGGGCCCGCCGCATCCGCCGGTTGCTGCCTGCGGCCACGCTCGTCCTGGCCTGTACCGCACTGGCCACCAAGCTGCTGGTTTCCCGGATGGACTGGACCCGCATCGGCGGTGACATCACCTGGTCGGCGATGAACCTGGTCAACTGGCGGCTGGCCTCGCAGTCGATCGACTACCTGGCCGAGGGGCAGCTCGCCAGCCCGGCGCAGCACTTCTGGTCGCTGGCCGTGGAGGAGCAGTTCTACTTCGTCTGGCCCGTGGTGATCCTGCTGTTCGCGCTGGTGGCCCGCCGGTTGCACCGTGCGCCGCGTCCCATGCTGCTGATCGGCCTGCTGGCGATCACCATCCCGTCGCTCGGCTGGTCGCTGTGGTACACGGCCAAATCCCCGGCCGACGCCTACTTCGTCACCACCACCCGCTTGTGGGAACTCGGGCTGGGCGCCCTCACCGCGGTGCTGGCGGGGGTCTGGGACCGGCTCAAGCCGGAGGTCGGACGCGCGATCGCCTGGGGCGGCCTGGCGGCCGTGGCACTGACCGCCTTCGTCTTCTCCACCCGCACCCCGTGGCCTGGCGCAGCAGCACTCGTCCCCACCCTCGGCACCGCAGCGGTGATCGCGGGGGGCGTCAGCGCCGGACCCAGCGGCCCGGTGCGCTGGTTGGCCAAGGCGCCGATGGTGTGGCTGGGTGGCCTGTCGTACTCGTTGTACCTGTGGCACTGGCCGATCATCGCCATCGCCGCCCTGCGCTGGAACGGCCTGCACTGGTGGCAGGGGACGGTGTTGGCGCTCGTCTCGATCATCCCGGCGTGGCTGACCAATCGCTTCCTCGAGAACCCCATCCGGCATGGCGCGTGGGGCAAGAGGAACCCGGGCATCGTCCTGTCCGTCGGCCTCAACCTCGCGGCCATCGGCACCATCGCCGGGCTGGCGCTGTCGCATCTGGGGCTCCAGTTCGAGGCGGCCGCGCGGACGTCGAGCGTCCAGAGCATTCCCTCCGGCGTGCCGACGCCAGGAGCCTCGGCAGAAGTCACCCCCTACGCCGAGATCGTCCCCAATCCCGCGCTCGCGGACGAGGACCTGCCGGAGGCCTACGCCAAGGCCTGCCAGGCCGGGGNNGGTCGATGTGACGATGGCGACCCGCTGCCGGTTCGGAACCAAGGGTGCCAACACCAAGGTGGTTCTGGTCGGAGACTCCAAGGTGCTGCAATGGCTGCCGGCCCTCGACGCCATCGGGGACGACCGCGGCTGGCAGATCATCACCTACACCAAGTCAGGCTGCGCCTGGGCCGACGCCGACCAGCAAAGTGACGAGGGCAAGGACTACCCCCAGTGCCGCGAGTGGAGCGCCAACGTCGCCAAGGCAATCGCCGCAGAGAAGGGGCTGGACCTCGTCATCACCAGTACCGGTGACGCGATGGCCTCCCTGGACGGACGTGATCCCAACGCCGACGACCTGCTGGCCGGTCTGCGCGCGAACGCGAAGAAGATCGGTGCTCTCGGGATCGCGATGGTGGCTGTCTCCGACACGCAGAGCCCCGGGATGGAGGTCTACCGCTGCGTGGCCGACCACCCGGACGACTACGCCACCGCCTGCACCTTCCCCCTCAAACCGGGCAACGGCAGCCCCGCCCTGCGCGCGATGGTCGAGGCGGCGTCCGAGGACGGCGCAGAGGAGGCCTACATCAACATGGACCCGTGGATCTGCCGGACCGAAACCTGCCAGCCCGTCGTGGGCGGGATCCTGACCTACCGCCAGGGATCGCACATCACCGCCACCTACGCCAAGGCGCTGTCGCCAGTGCTGGAGAAGGCGCTGCTCACGCAGGCAAAGAAGCTGGGAACCAACCTCAGCTGAGGCCGAGCAGGTCCTCGAGCACGTCCAGCACGCCGGACTCCTCGTTGGACCCGGCGCGGTGCGTCGCCACAGCGACCGCGGACTCCTCGGCCTTCGCCATCGCGTAGCTGACGCCTGCCGCGGCGAGCATCTCCACGTCGTTGCCCGAGTCGCCGAAGGCGACCACGTCGTCCCAGTCGACGCCCCAGCGCTCCAGCAGGGCCTGCAGGCCCCAGCGCTTGTGCCGGCCCGGGACTATCAGGTCGATGCCCTGGTGGCCTGTGGTCACCGGGACGAGGTGCTCGTCCAGACTGGCGGACAACTGCTCGGCCAGACGCCAGGACTGGCCCTCGTGCGTGATCAGGTGCAGCTTCACGACCGGGCCGTCGATCTGGGTCAGCGAGTCGACCATCACGACGTTCTCGTAGGCCGAGTGCATCGCCTCGATCATGATCTTTGGGGAGTCCTTGCGCAGCCAGGCCCCGTCGGGACCACTGGCCACCGCCCGGAGTTCCGCGTGCTCGTCCACCAGGGCCACGGCGTGGGCCAGCACCTCAGGCTCGACGGTCGCCACCCGGACCTGCTCCGCGTCGACGTCCACCACGACGGCCCCGTTGTCGCTGACGAAGGCGAGCAGGTCCGGACGGGCGAACATCTTCTTCATCGACAGGTACTGCCGCCCGGATGCGATGACGACGTGGACGCCCTGCGCCAGGCACGCATCCAGCACCCGCTCGAAACGGTCAGTGTCGAAGGTGGCGCCCGTGCGCAGCAGCGTCCCGTCCAGATCGATGGCGACAGCCTTCATCAGGCCTGCTCCGCCAGTTCGACCGCCACCGACAGCGGCTGCTCCGCGACCGTCCAGACCACCTCTCCGGTGATGCGTCCCACCGCCCGAAGGTCAGCCTCGAATGCCTTGATGCGATCCAGCACATCGGCCTGGCCGACGAACTCGGCGCGGGTCACCTCAGTCTTCATGGACACCTTGGCGTTCGACTTCGCGCCGCGCAGCGCGATCAGCGCGGTGGCGAGGTCAGCCAGTAGCCGCGGGTCACCGGACACGGGCAGCTCGTCGGCGGTGGGCCAGGCAGCGGTGTGCACTGAACCGTCCTTGAACCAGCTCCAGACCTCTTCGGTGACGAACGGCAGGAAGGGCGCGAACAGGCGCAGCATGACGTCGAGCGCGGTGCGCAGCGCCGTCTGGGCGCTGGCAGCCGCAGCCTCGCCCTGCGAACCGTAGGCACGCTCCTTGACCGTCTCCAGGTAGTCGTCGCAGAAGCTCCAGAAGAAGCCCTCGGCCGCTTCCAGGGCGCCGGTGTAGTCGTACCGCTCGAAGCTCTCGGTGGCCCTCTCGACCACGTCGCGCAGGCCAGCGAGCATGGCCAGGTCCACCGGGGCCTCGACAAACTCGGCCGTCGTGGGTTCACGTTCTGCATCACCGCTCATGCCCAGCACGAACTTGGAGGCGTTGAGCACCTTCATCGCGAGGCGACGTCCGACCTTCATCTGGGTCTCGTCGAAGGGTGAGTCGAGCCCCGGGCGGGCCATGGCAGCGCGCCAGCGCACCGCATCGGCCCCATACTTGTCCAGGATCTCGGTGGGGACGACGACATTGCCCTTGGACTTGCTCATCTTCTTGCGGTCGGGGTCGACCACGAAGCCCGAGATGGTCGCGCGCTTCCACGGCACCTGGCCGAACTCGAAGTGGGAGCGCACCACGCGGCTGAACAACCAGGTGCGGATGATGTCGTGCGCCTGTGGGGCGATGTCCATCGGGAAGGTCAGCGCGAAGAGTTCCTCGTCGCGCTCCCAGCCGGTGGCCAGCTCGGGGGTCAGCGAGCTGGTCGCCCAGGTGTCCATCACGTCGGGGTCAGCGATGAAGCCGTTGGGCTGGTTACGCTGCGACTCCTCGTACCCGGTCGGGGCGTCGGACGAGGGGTCGACCGGCAGGCTGGCAGCGTCTGCTGTGATCGGACGCGTGTAGTCCGGCTCACCTTCCGCGTCGGTTGGGTACCAGACGGGGAACGGAACGCCGAAGAAGCGCTGGCGGCTGATCAGCCAGTCACCGTTCAGGCCACCGACCCAGTTGTCGTAGCGGTGCTTCATGTGTTCGGGAGTCCATGCGATCTCGTTGCCGCGGGCCACCAGCCTGGCCTTCAACGCCTCGTCCCGGCCGCCGTTCGCGATGTACCACTGACGGGTCGACGCGATCTCGAGGGGCTTGTCGCCCTTCTCGTAGAAGTTCGCCATGCGCTGGGTCGGCTTCGGCTCGCCGTCCATCTCGCCGGACTCGCGCAGCTTGTCGACGATCGCGGCCCGCGCGCTGAAGGTGGTCTTGGTGGCCATCTCCGGATAGAAGGAAGCGTCGACCAGCCACTCGGGGGTCTCGGCCTGCAGTCGTCCGTCGCGGTTGATGATGGTGCGCATCGGGAGCTGGAGCTCGCGCCACCAGATCACGTCGGTGAGGTCGCCGAAGGTGCAGCACATGGCGATGCCGGCGCCCTTGTCCTTCTCGGCGGCGGGGTGCGCCAGCACTGGGATGTCCACATTGAAGACAGGAGACTTCACAGTGGTGCCGAACAGTGGCTGGTAGCGCTCGTCGTCCGGGTGCGCGATCAGGGCACAGACCGACGGGATCAGTTCCGGACGAGTGGTCTCGATCCAGACCTTCTCGCCGTCCGGACGGCTGAAGCCGATGCGGTGGTAGGCGCCGGGATAGTCACGGGCCTCCAGCTCAGCCTGGGCAACAGCGGTCTGGAAGCTGACATCCCACATCGTCGGGGCCTCCGACAGGTAGGCCTCACCGCGAGAGAAGTTGCGCAGGAAGGCCAGCTGTGCAATGCGCTGGGACTCGTCGCCGATGGTGGTGTAGAGCTCGTTCCAGTCCACCGACAGGCCAACTCTGCGCCACAGGTTCTCGAACACCTGCTCGTCGGTCGCGGTCAGCTCGTGGCACAGTGCCACGAAGTTGCGGCGGCTGATCGGCACCTGCTTCTTGGGGTCCGGCTTGGCCGGGGGAGTGAAGTCGGGGTCATAGGGCACGGAGGGGTCGCAGCGCACGCCGTAGAAGTTCTGCACGCGACGCTCGGTGGGCAGGCCGTTGTCGTCCCAGCCCATCGGATAGAAGACCTGCTTGCCGGTCATTCGCTGGTAGCGCGCAATGACGTCGGTGTGGGTGTAGCTGAACACATGGCCGACGTGCAGCGAACCGGACACGGTCGGCGGCGGGGTGTCGATCGAGAAGACCTGCGCGCGGGCAGCCGCGCGGCTGGCAGCGTCGGTGAGGTCAAGCTCGGGACGACGAAAGGTGTAGGTCTGCTCGTCCTGCCAGGACTGTGCCCATTTGGCCTCAAGGCCCTCCAATGCCGGCTTGTCCGGTACCTGACCCCGGATCGGGGTCGTCGCGGTCACGGTCTGCTCGGGCATGGAGTTCATGCGGCACAGCTTAGTGAACGCTCGAGGTGGCTCCGAACGGCTATCCGGCCGCGGTGATCGCGGCGAGCACGGTCGCGTCGCTCTGGCCACCCGAGGCCCACGGCAGGTAGGCGTTGGTGGACTGGTCCAACCACTCAAGGCTCTTCCCGTTGACATGGATTGTCGGGGTTCCGGTCACGCCCGCCGCTCCGGCCGCGTCGTCCGTTGTCTGGACGAAGGCCTCGCTGGTTCGTTGGTCGTAGCACTGCTGGTAGCTGGTGAACTTCGCCCCACCCACGCCCAGCTGCTCCGGGATCTCGTCACGCAGCAGGGCGTCGGAGTAGCCCTCCGAGCCCTGGACCTCCTCGGCTGCTTGGCGGGCGAACACGGCGTCGTGGTACTTCGCGTAGACGCCGGCCCAGTCCGCGCAGGCGGCGCCGACCGCGGCCCGGGTGGACGCGGAGTTGCGCAGGTTCGTGTCCATGAAGGTCATCGTCCGGTACTCGAGCGTGATGTCGCCCTTGTCGGCCAGCGACAGCAGGTTGGCGCCGATATTCGACTCAAGTTCCTTGCG
>DGKN01000258.1:2176-2469 GCA_002387005.1 Propionibacteriaceae bacterium UBA4569 | reverse complement strand
CACGACGATGCCGGAGTTGTCCGCGTTCGCGTGCGGGGGCGTGGTGGCGGCGGTCAAGTCGGCGGGCTTGTCGCGCGTGAGCCAAACCGTGGCCAGGACAGTGGTCAGCACGATCGCTGCCACGGCCATTCCGATGCCGAACAGGCGGCGGCGGCGCTGCTCGGCCACCTCGGCTGCCTGCTGCTGGCGCAGGGCCTCGCGACGGAGTTCGTCTCGCCGGGCGGCCTTGGCGGCTGACGACTTGCGGGCGCTCATGCTCGACTCAGCCCGGAGCGATCAGGCCGCGGCCTTGA
>DGKN01000258.1:252-2056 GCA_002387005.1 Propionibacteriaceae bacterium UBA4569 | reverse complement strand
GAGCAGCTTGTCGCTGTAGCCCTCGGAACCCTGGACCTCCTGCTGGGCCTGGTTGGCGTAGACCTCGTCGTGGTACTTGGCGTAGACGCCCTGGTTGTCGGAGCAGGCAGCGGCCACGGCCGCGCGGGTCGAGGCGGTGTTGGACAGATTGGTGTCCATGAACTTCATCGTCCGGTACTCCAGGCTGATCTCCCCCTTGTCGGCGAGCGACTCCAGGGAGGGTCCGACGACCGACTCGGCCTGCTTGCAGATGGGGCACTGGTAGTCGAGGTAGACGGTCACCACCGGCGCGCCGCTCTTGGCCTTGCCCGGGTTGACGACGATGCCGGATTTGTCCGCGTTCGCGTTCACCGGGGTGCCCTGCGCGCTGGCCGCCTCCACCTTGTTGCGGTTGTTCTGCACGAGGACCACACCCACGACGGCGACGACCACCAGCGCCAGGAGGGCGGCCGCGATGCCGATGATGCGCATGGTGCGTTGCTGACGCGCCTCGGCCTCCTGCTTCAGGCGCAGCTGTTCGCGGCGGTTCTGCGCAGACGTGGCGCCCGAGGTGGTCTCGGTCTTCTTGCTCATCGGATGTCCTCTCGGACGAGTTCGTCGTCCAGGTCGGTGGTCTCGGCCAGGTGGGAGGTGGTGATTGGGCGGAAGAGCCAGTTGTCCACGCTGAAGGGGGTACGAGGGCGCCAGACCAGCCAGAGGCCGGACAGCGCGAAGACCGAGTCGCGGATGATCTCGGTGAAGTACTGGGGGTCGTCGGTCTGTCCGCCGCCGCCGAAGCAGCCGCAGTCGATCGACAGGCCACGGGCCCAGACGCTGGCGATGCCGGCGATGAACACGAGCATCAGCAGGGCACCGGTCGCTGCGGTGACGCGGGTGAAGATTCCGGCCAGCACCAGTAGGCCCAACATCAACTCGAAGATGGGCAGCCCGTAGCCAATGAGCTTCTGCAGCTCATAGGGGATGAAGTCCAACTGATAGGCCCGCACCGCGAGCACGCTCTGGTCGGGATGCATCACCTTGGCCGCGCCGGCATAGAACAGTGCACCGCCCAGGATGAGTCGCGCTGCCAGGCCGACCCAGTCCCGCCAGGTGCGCTGGCTTGCTTCAATCACAGGCGCATCATAACCGGGCAGGACAACACCGCCCGGGGGCGCCGGTAGTCTTGGACGCACCATGACCAACGCCCACGACGAGATCGTCGCCCAGCTCATCGGCCGCTGGCCCGAGCACCGCATCGCCCCCTCACTGGCCCGCATCAAGGCCCTGTGCGACCTGTTGGGCAACCCCGAGAAGTCCGCCCCCGTGATCCAGATCGCGGGCACCAACGGCAAGGGGTCAACGGCCATCATGGTCGACGCGCTGCTGCGCTCGAACGGGCTACGGACCGGACGATTCTCGTCCCCGCACCTCGTCGACCTCACCGAGCGGATCTGCATCGACGGCGATCCGATCAGCCATCAGCGCTTCGACGAGCTGTGGGATGACATCCGTCCCTACGTCGAGATGGTCGACGCGCAGCAGCTGGACGGTGTGTCGATGACCTTCTTCGAGGTGATGACTGGGCTGGCCTACGCCGCCTTCGCCGACGCACCGGTCGACGTGATGGTCGTCGAGGTCGGGTTGGGCGGCTCCTGGGATGCGACGAGCGTCGTCGAGGCGCAGGTCGCCGTGGTCTGCCCGATCGACCTTGACCACATGCACATCCTTGGCGACACGATCGAGGAGATCGCGGGCGAGAAGGCCGGGGTCATCAAACAGGGCGCGACCGCCGTCATCGCCGGCCAGCAGCCCGAGGCTGCAGCCG
>DGKN01000258.1:0-235 GCA_002387005.1 Propionibacteriaceae bacterium UBA4569 | reverse complement strand
GAGGTGGGCGCCCGGATGGTGCTGGAGGGGCGAGACTTCGCCCTGCTGGAGCGCACCCAGGCCGTTGGTGGGCAGCTGTTGCGCATCAACGGCGCCGAGGGCCCGGTCGGCGACATCCGCCTGCCCGTCTGCGGCGAGCACATGGCCCACAATGCCGCCTTGGCGCTGGCTGCCGTCGAGGCACTGCTCGGCGGACGCGCGCTGCAGCCCGAGGTGGTCGTGGACGGCTTTGCGG
>DGKN01000084.1 GCA_002387005.1 Propionibacteriaceae bacterium UBA4569 | reverse complement strand
GATCCTGCTGGCCATCGCCTTCGCGGCCTACCTGACCGAACACCGCGACGTGCTCGCGCTGGCCGGACGCCGGGTGCTGGGCATCGAGTTCCCGCGTCTGCGCGACCTCGGGCCGATCGTCATCATGTGGCTGGCCAGTCTCGCCGTGCTCGTCTTCCAGAACGACCTGGGCACCTCGCTGTTGTTCTTCGGGCTGTTCGTGATGATGCTCTACGTCGCCACCGAGAAGGCGGGCTGGGCCATCCTGGGCCTGTTGATGACCGCCGTCGGCGGCCTGCTCGCCTACCAGTTCGCCGGACACGTGCGGGTGCGCGTCAGCTCGTGGCTGCACCCCTTTGACGACTACGACTCCAACTACCAGGTGATCCAGGCGCAGTTCGGCTACGCCTGGGGAGGTCTGACCGGCCGCGGCTGGGGGCTGGGACGACCGGGGCTGACCCCGCTGGCGAAGAGCGACTTCATCGCCGGCGCGATCGGTGAGGAGCTCGGCGTGCTGGGGCTGATGGCCGTCGTGATGGTCTACGCCCTGATCGTCTTCCGCGGCCTGCGCATGGCGCTGGCCAGCAATGACCCCTTCGGAAAGCTGCTCGGCGCCNNNNTGCCGCTGACCGGCCTGACCACGCCCTTCATGAGCCGCGGCGGGTCGTCGATGATCAGCAACTGGGTGATCGTCGCGATCATGCTCGTGATCTCCCACCAGGCCCGCATTCCCACCGTTGCCGCCCCCAGTTCGAGGGAGCTGACCATCTCCGACGACGACACCCAAGTGATCCCGGCGGTGCGCGCGTGAACCGTCCGATCAGACGCCTCGCCGTCGTTGCCACCCTGATGTTCTTCGCCCTGTTGGCGAACCTGACGATCCTGTCGGTCGTCCGCGCCGACTCGCTGAACAACGACCCCCGCAACCGCCGCACCCGCGAGGCCGAGTTCGCGCAGGACCGCGGCGCGATCATGGTGGGCAACACCCCGATCGCGTCCACCAAGGCCGCGACCGGACGGTTCAAGTTCGTCCGCAACTACTCCAGCGGCGAGCTCTACGCGCCGGTCACCGGCTACTACTCCTACGACTTCGCCCGTTCCGGGCTGGAGCAGACCTACAACACGCAGCTCTCCGGCTCGGACGACTCGCAGTTCTTCCGCAATGTGGTCGCCATGCTGAGCGGCAAGAAGCGCGCCGGCGCCAGCGTCTACACCACCATCGACGCCCGCGCCCAGAAGGCTGCCGCGCAGGCCCTCGGTGACCGGACGGGTGCCGTGGTCGCGATCGAGCCCTCCACCGGCGCGATCCGGGCGATGGTCTCCAGCCCGTCCTATGACCCGAACACGCTCAGCACCACCGACCTGAAGGCCGCGCAGACCGCGTGGAAGAGCCTCAACGCCGACACCGAGCGCCCGATGGCCAACCGCGCCACCCGCGAGATCTACCCGCCCGGCTCGACCTTCAAGCTGGTCACCGCCGCCGCGGCGCTGGAGAATGGGATGAGCGCCGACACCCAGGTCGCGTCCCCGTCGTCGATGACGTTGCCGCAGAGCACGTCCAAGCTCTCCAACGAGGTCGACTGCGGCGGGTCGAAGTCGACGATCGCACATGCGCTGGAGGTCAGCTGCAACACGGCCTTCGCGAACCTGGGCCTCACGCTCGGTGACGCGAAGCTGCGCGAGCAGGCGCAGAAGTTCGGCTTCGACTCCAGCTACTCCGACGACCTCGAGCCAGCCACCAGCGTCTTCCCCGACACCGTCGACAAGGCGCAGCTCGCGATGAGCGCGATCGGCCAGTACGAGGTGGCCGCCTCCCCGCTGCAGATGGCGATGGTGGCCGCGGCGATCGCCAACGACGGCCAGGCGATGGAGCCCTACCTGGTGCAGGAGGTGCGCGCGCAAGACCTGTCGGTGATCAGCTCGCACAGCGCCGAGAAGCTCCAGCGGGCGATGAGCACGACGAATGCCCAGGCACTGCAGCAGATGATGGTGGACGTGGTGACCAAGGGCACCGGCCAGCGGGCCGCCGTCTCCGGGGTCACCGTCGGTGGCAAGACCGGAACCGCACAGTCCGACCCAAGCCGTCCGCCCTATGCCTGGTTCGTGGGCTGGTCCAAGGATCCCGACCTGGCCATCGCGGTGTTCGTGGAGGACTCCAAGCTCGAGCGCAGCGAGATTGCCGGCGGAAGAGTGGCCGGCCCGGTCTTCGCGTCCGTGGTGGAGGCCATGCGATGAACGCACGGTCACACGGCGCGGTTCTGGCGCCCCTCAGCCTGCCCTCACCCCCTTCTCACAATGACCACGCACAATGGAGCGGTTGCCCGACCGAAAGGATGAGCCGATGAGCGACGACAGCCGCACGCTGCTTGGTGATCGCTATGCGCTCGACCAGGTGATCGGACGCGGAGGCATGGCCGAGGTGTGGAAGGCGCACGACGTCCGGCTGGGCCGCGAAGTCGCCGTGAAGCGCCTGCGCGTCGACCTGGCCACCGACCCCACCTTCCAGGCCCGCTTCCGCCGCGAGGCGCAGTCGGCCGCCGGGCTGAACCACCCCAACATCGTCGCCACCTACGACACGGGCGAGGAGGTGGACGAGACCGGGCTCCACGTGCCCTACATCGTGATGGAACTGGTCGAGGGCCACACCCTGCGCGACCTGCTGCGGCAGGACCGTCGGATCCGGCCCGAACTCGCGCTGGAGTTCGCCCAGGGTGTGCTGGACGCGCTGGCCTACTCCCACAAGGCCGGCATCATCCACCGCGACATCAAGCCCGCGAATGTGATGATCACCCCGTCCGGACGCGTGAAGGTGATGGACTTCGGCATCGCCCGCGCCGTCGCCGACACGTCCGCGACGATGACGCAGACCGCCGCCGTGATCGGCACCGCCCAGTACCTCTCCCCCGAGCAGGCCCGCGGCGAGCAGGTCGACAACCGTTCGGACGTCTACGCCGCCGGCTGCCTGCTCTACGAGCTGCTCGTCGGGCGTCCGCCGTTCATCGGCGACTCCCCTNNTGAGCGTCGCCTACCAGCACGTCCGCGAGACCCCGACCCCGCCGTCCCACCTGGACCCCGAGTTGACCCCCGCGATGGACGCCGTGGTGCTGAAGTCGCTGGCCAAGAGCCCGTCCGACCGCTACCAGGACGCCAAGGAGATGCGCGATGACATCTCGCGCCTGCTGGCCGGTGAGCCGGTGCTGGCCCCCCCCGTGGTCCCGCCGATGACCGTTGCGGAACCGACCGCCGTGACGCAGGTCGCTCCCGCCGCCGGGGCCGCCGCGGCGGCCTCCAT
>DGKN01000003.1 GCA_002387005.1 Propionibacteriaceae bacterium UBA4569 | reverse complement strand
CACCGCAACGGCGAAGAGCCGATAGAGGTCCGGTCGAACCACGTGCCGCACCTTCCAGAGCCGGTCCTTACCGAGGAGCTCGTGGGCTTCGGTGATCGACGCCATGCCGCGCATCCGCCCGGGGCCCCACTGCTGCCAACCCCTTACGCCGGCGACCGTGAACGCGAGGACCGTCAGCAGGCCCACGACGACCAGCCAGCCCCACACATCTGCGGCGGTGGCCACCGGATGGACGCCGGGCAGACCGGCGGCGCCGTCGCCGGCTAACACGCCTGGGACGCTGGTCACCCACTTGTCGAAGGTCGGCCACCACCAACCGGCGCCGGCGAACCAGTTCGCCGTCGACCGCCCCAGCTGGCACACCGTCACCCCGAGGAGGAGCACCGTACAGATCACGACGAGGGGGAACTCCCACGTCCATGGGTACTGATCCTGCACACGCTCTCGCTGCATCACGTCTCCTTCGCGTCCACCTACCTAACGGAGCCGAGCACACACTCGGGGACAGCTGATCAGGATGCGTGTGATGGGGCCGTCACGAGCCGGGCGCCGAGCCTCCACCGGCGTCGGGGCGCTCTGCCACCGACTCGCGAATGTACGTGATTCCGAACCCTTTGACCTCGCGGTACTTCTGATACTTGGTGGCGAGGTCGAACGGGCTGTCGGACATGCGCTGGAAGATGTCGAGGCCGCGGCCCAACAGGATCCTCCAACCCGTGTCGGTCGTGATCGAACGGTCGTGGATGGCCTGGGGCTCGGCGAACTCGACCTCGAGGACGATCCCCAGCACCCCTGCGCTCTTCTGGATCTGAAGCAGGTACTCGTACTGTTTCTGGCGCTTGACCGGGTCGTCCTGAAACTCGACCGTCACCAGCTTCAGCGTGACCTCGTCCGCCGGATCCTTGCCACGAGCGATGCCCTCGACGAGCTCCATCAGGTTCCTGGCCTGGTGGAACAGCCTCACATACGGATCCACGATCGTGATCTGCGAGGCGCCACGGAGATGCGGGATAAGCAGTTCATTGTACGAAACGCCGCGCTGACCCTCATGGTACTCCCGGTGCCCTTGGAAGAGCTCGGGTGCCGGCACGGGCGCGGCAGCCTGGTCAGTCGACATTTCACCGGTGGGGGCACCGCCGAGCGGGTNNAAGTCTCGGCCGGCTCAGTGTCCTCCTTGCGCCCCCGGTGGTAGTAGGTCGGATACTCGTCTTCCTCGAGCGTTGCCACGCTGTGCCATGAGCCCTCCTTGTCGAGGTAGCCAAACTTCACCTGGGGCATCGTGGAGTCGATGCGAAGGATCTGGTCCTTGACCCGCTTGCGACCCTCGATGGCGAACCGCAGGATCTCCTCGATCTCCTCGCTGCTGGCTCGGCCGTCGGGGTAGAGGATCTTCATCAGCCCGGAGAAGGTCTTGTGGATGCCGTCTCGGTCCCTGGTGGAGATGTCGGGCGACAGCGTGAAGTGCTGCTGGTAGCGGTCGGAGTAGTCCTGGGCGCGCATGGATTTGAGGACTTCGGCGATGTAGTCGACGACGAACCCGTAGCCGTTGGAGAACATCTCGCCGCGGATGATGTCGACTTCCCAGCCCGGGATGTAGTGGTGCAGACGGTCCAGGTAGGCGGGGTCGTGATAGGCCTCGGGCAGCTCGTCGAAGAGGTCGGAGTTCTTGAGCATGTAGGGCACGGTGTGTGAGGTGTTGCCGACGAAGACCATGGACGCCTCTGCTCCCAGGGTCTCGATGCCCCGGGAGAAGGACTTGTTCGCCATGTAGTTCTTCATGATGTCGACGAGCGCCCGGTCGGTGCGCTTCTTCTTGCCGGCGAACTCGTCGAACGCCACCACGTCCCAGTAGCCGACGAGTCCGATGCGTCCGTTGGCGTTGTTGACGAAGAGCTTGGGGACGGTGACCTCGCCGCCCGAGATGAGCATCCCGTGGGGTGAGAACTCCGAGAAGATGTGGGACTTGCCGGTGCCCTTGGGGCCGAGCTCGACCAGGTTGTAGTTGCGTTCGACGAAAGGGATGAGGCGCACGAGCTGGAAGAACTTCCCGCGCCTGCTGACCATCTCGGGGTCGAAGCCTATCGACTGCATGAGCAGGTCGATCCACTCGTCGGTGTTGAACCCGCGCCGGGACTCCAGATACTGGTCCACGTCGAATCGCGAGAGTTGGATGGGCTTGATGGAGCCCAGGATCCAGGGCACGACGCGCTGGTCGTCGGTGTGGAAGTACTCGATGTCGCAGATGCACCACACGCCGCCCACCAGCAGCTTGGGGTGGGCCTTGATGATCGGCGAGTCGACTATGACGCCCTTGATGCCGAGGTTGGCGAACTCGGCCTCGTAGACGTCGGCCTTCTCGTTGAGTGTGACAGTGACCTTGTCGATGATGCGGTGGCGCCCGCGCTCTTTGATCTTGGACTTGATCAGCTCGGACTCGCTGCGGTGGACGTAGTGCTCGGCGAGGATCTGGCGGACGGTGTCGATGCCGGCCTGGATGGTGGCTTCGTCGTCCGAGGCGGCGTACTGGCCCAGCAGGTACTCCAGGACGTAGGAGGGCACGATGGCGTTGCCCTTGACAGCCTTGACCAGATCCTTGCGAACGACGACGCCCCCGAAGAGGAGATTGATCTTGTAGTCGAGGTCGCTCTGGTGCGGCTCACCGGCGCTGTGGGGCTCGTTCTGGGTTTCGCTCATCTCGCCTCTCCTCAGCAGTCGAAGTCTGACGTGAAGGAACGCTTCAGTGTGTAGATGGTCTTTTCGTGGACGCGCCACTGATTCGTGTTGGGGATTCGCTCCTCCAGACGGAACTCGACAGCCCGGTTGTTGTAGTCGTTGGCGTCTTGGCTGAGCAGCATCCGGGCGCTCTGGTAGCGGTCGCGGGCGTCGGCTGACATCTCGTCGAAGGTCAGGTTGACGAGGTTCGAGACAAGCGTTTCGCCGGCATAGATCCCCGCTCGGAGGGAACGCGGCTGGACCTTGTCGCTGACCGGTTCTGACTGGAACAGGCGGACGACGACTTGCCCTGTGGTGATCTTGTCCGACTCAGGCAGGATCTTCACATTTACCGGCCGAACGTCGCTCCTGCGCTTCTTGTTGACCGCCAGCACCGGGACGACGATCTCCTGCAAGGTCGCACCGCCATGAACGAAGCGCGAGCCGCTGCCGGCCAGCCGCAGGCGGTGGATCGACTTGGGAATCTGCACTTCCAGTTCGCTGTCCAGCCCGAGCTGGGCAGCCGTGAAGGTGGCGAAGGCGGGATCGACCTTGAGGCCTGTGCCCAGCACGAAGCGCTTGTTGACGTACTTGAGGTCGTCGCCTTGGGGCTTGGTCGACAGGAAGAAGGGGTCGGCCAGCGCCTCGTCCTGGAACAGGAAACCGTGGTCGGCCGTGATGAAGATGTTGGTTGCGTTGGCACTGGCCAGCTTCTTCACCAGGTCGACGATGTCGCGCAGTGTGTCTTCCACAGCCTCGAACACCTGGCGCTCGGTGCCGAGCTTGTCCCCGGTGGCGTCGATCCGGTTGTGGTAGACGTACAGGACCCGGTTGGCCTTGTACAGCTCGCGCCGTTCGTCGGCGGTGAGGGCCTTGTAGTCCTCGGCCTGGATCGCTGACCCACCGACCGCCTCCAGGATCTTGCTCCGGAGAGTGGTGTTGTAGGTCGGCTGGTCGTCGGCCAGCACCGTCTTGGCGTCTGCCGAGTGCTTGAGCGTCGAGTGCGGCAAGAGGGCGGCCATACCGAGCTGGGTGTAGCTGGGCAGCACCCCCAGGACGGCCTCCAGGGTCGCGTCGAAGCGATCCTCCTGCCTGATCTGCGAGCCGAGTTCGTCGGCCACCTCGTAGCGCATGGCGTCGGAGATGATGACGACGGCCTTCTTGTCACCGTCGCGAACCAGCGGCTCGACGTAGCGGGCGTAGAAGTCGGTCTGGGAGCGCAGTGCGGTCGAGCGCCACATCTTGACTTGGTCGACCTGGTGCTGCCAGGCATTGCCTAGCTCGTAGACGTACTTGTTGGTGTAGCGCTTCTCGACCTGCTCACGCAGCGCTTCCAGGGGCTTGGGGTACTCAGCGGTGCGGGCAGCGACCACGAACTGGCGGTAGAGCTGATCGATGCGGAACCACTCGCGCCGGTAACGCTCCAGTCCATTGTCGAACGACTGCATGGCCAGGTTCAGCGAGGCCAGTTCGCTCAGTAACTCCGAAGCACTCGCCACGGCTGTGTAGAGCCGCCCATAGTTGTCGATCCAGACGCTGCTCTGCCGTGCCCGGACCACCTCGGCCACCTCGCGCGGCGTGACGGTCTGCTCGGCCACCGCGCGCGCCAGGTCACTGATGATTTTCTGGTCGGTCTCCTCGAACAGGTCAACACCGATTAGGTCGCGGAAACTGACGTCCTCGATCCTCGACTTGTAGTCCAAGTCCCCGGCGGCCCGCTTGGCGAGCGTGGACATCGCCTCCTGGCTTCGCCGGTCGTTTCGCAGGCTGGCGAAATCCAGCTGGATGTTCTGCAGCCCGCCCAAGCGGTCCGACTTGAAGCCTTCCAGGGCTCGCTGGAAGATCCACAGCACCAGATCGCCGATGCTCGGCGTGGGCGATTCGTAGCCGTAGATGAGTGCCACGCCCTGCCAGTAGAAGCCGTCGAGACCGTAATCGACGAGGGCGTCGTACTTGGCGTGCGATCCCTTGGCGTTCTCCGTCAGGAGGGTGCGCGTGATCTCCAGCAGGCTGTGCTCCCGCTGGCCGAGCACCACGGCGCTGATCTTGGCCCGCAGCCGAGCCGCGTCGTCGTCCGGGCTGAGCAGTGCCTTGAGGCTCTGGACACGTTTTGCGGCGTTGAAGAACTTCTCGTGCGCCTGGACGACTTCGTCGATGCCCTTGCCCACCAGCCCTAGATCCTGGGCAACGAGCGCGGTGCGGTCGGCCGTGAATACCCCGTAGGCCAGCTCCAGATCGAGCAGCCAGTCCCCGATGCCACTCGGCACCTTACCCGAGCGATAGACGAGGAACTTCGTTTCCGGCTCGTCGTGCAACAACCTGTTCTTGACGGCGAACTCATCGTTCGTGACACGGATCGTGTGGATCTCCGGCAGGTCGAGGCTGTCGATATCGGCCGCGTACTGACCCTCCGGGTCATGCCAGAACACGACGCGGCGCCTGTCGAACCAGCGCATCAGGTGCGGACGGACCGTGGCGGCGTCACTCATCGCCGGCCTCAAGTCCGGGAATCTTCTTCAGGGCGGCACCGAACATGGGGTAGTTCGCCTTAACGCCGTCGTCGAGGTCTATGGCCAGCTGACGAGAGGCCAATGGGTACAGCACGTCGTGCTCGTACTCCTCGAGCTCCAGCAGCACCTTGCGCAGCCGGTCGGCCTCCTTCTGGGCGGCCGCTTGCTGGCGCGGCGTTCCGCCGCCGACCGCTAGGCGTTCCTGCTGCTGCAGGCTCGACGTGAGCTTGGCCGTGAACTCGCGCAGGTACTCGTTGAGCACCGTCGAGACCGTCGAGGGCGTGTACCGGTGCATGTAGATCAGGGCGTTGAATGACCCCTTGGGGCTGGAGAACAGCCAGTAGATCGGCCGCTTCTTGTACCGCTGGACGTGGTCCTTGTAGAACGACTTCACGAAGTACTCGCGGACGTCCCGCACGCCAAGGGACTCGGTGACGAAGCGCAGGTTCTCCTCGAAGTGCTGCTCCCCGAAGGCCACCCGGAGAAAGGTGCGGAAACGAGCGACAATGTCGTCCTCGAACCAGTCGCCATCCACGATGGGGATGACGTTGTCCTTGTCCGGGGCGAGAGTCGGGCCCGGCACTCTCGCCAGGTAGTCCTGCACCGTCGCACCCTGATCGGCCAGGATGAGCCCCGGCTCGTCCAAGCTGTAGCGACCAAACATGCAGCCGACGGCGTACGACACGAGCTCCGATGCGACGTCGGCCCGTTCCAAAATCGCGTACTCGTCAGACGATCTACCCGGCCCATAGCGGAACTCGACGTTCCGCATCAGGCTCACCCTGTGGAGCGGAACATCGGTGGGCACTTCGCCCTCAAGGCCGTAAGTTTCGGCGATGATTCGGTTAATATCACCCTCGAGCGACTGCTGTTCGCGTGAAGCCTCCCTGGAGCGCTCCGCTGCCGCGCTGGCGATCTCAAGAAGCCGGCCGGCGCCCCGGAGCCACAACACACTTGAGAATTCCCACGTAGTCTCAAACGACCCCCAATCGTCCCTGGCAAGGCCCACAAGAGACGTGACAGCCTCGGTGAGTCCGGAGTCTTGGTCCGGGACAACAATGGGCAGTTTGGCGATATCACCCACAACGAAGTTCAGCGTTGGCGTGAGTGCAGCCAACAGCGCCGTCGTCACTGACGAGTTCAGTATTCCGAGGAGATTGCGACGCAATGATCTCGACAAAGGGAATAGTGAGTTGGCTGCCGCGTCGAATATCAAGCCCGCGGGGTACTCCCTGAAAGATGGGCTTCCGCTGCCAACTGCCGACCATGAGATATGAGGCTTGAAGTAGTCATCAGTCGCCCTGACCAGAGCACCGAGGTTCCCGTTAAGATACGGATAGCGTTCGCACAGTGACTTTCGAACCTCCGCCCCGTTATTCTCCCAGTTCACGACATGAAACTGGTTCCCATACCAGCGACGATACTCCCCGCCCTTGTTATAGGGGAACCAATGAGCATCCTTGAGGTGAGCTGGATCGGACGACAACGGCAAGGCGGTTCGCCCAACTGCGACTTCCCACCAGAATCTGAGAAACCTGGCATTGTCCGACGTTTGAAGCCCGTTTCGTGGGGCGGAAAACGTAGCGAGCGGGTTCCCCTTTCCGAACGCCGAGCGCAAGGCAGCGGAAAGCCAGTATGCGATCGGCGATCCGGGTACCTCCCTGAGTTCTGCCGCGGATGAATTGAACCGCCGTGGGCTAGAGCTGGACCGAAGGGCCTCCAGGACAATTCTGCTCTTCTCAGCCTCGCCCTCTCCATCAGTGACTCGAATGTACATGGCCGGCGTGGAACCGCGGCCAGCTCGCGACAGAACGAACGCGGTCGTGGAGACAACGGCGCCAGAAATCGAATCAAAGGCACGTTCCCCGAGGTGCATCATTGAGGTCGGGGGGTTGTTCGACAGAATCGCATTCCTGAGCGCCTCGTACGAGGAGATGAACATCCACGATTGCATCGTGACCATCGCTGTTGCCCCGCCACTCGCGCATAGGGACAGGCACCGCTCGATGAACATGGCAAACAGGTCCGCCTTAGACTTCGGGAACCGCGCCTTCGCGAACACTGTGAGGCGCGAATCCATGGTCTTACTGCCCATGTAGGGAGGGTTTGCGACCACCACGGGGTATAGGGACGAGAGGTAGCCGGCCTGCTGGATGACTCGCTCCGCCAACTGGAGTGCGTGCGCCAGGAGGATGTCCCCACGGTCGTCGAGCTTGGCGATGTGCCGCATGAGGCGGGTAGTCAACTCGGGGTCGGGCTGGATCAGCGACCCGAATGTGTCTGCGTACTCGAACTGGTTCCAAAACGCTGCCTCTGCGCGCTTGTCACCGCCAGGAGTGAGCAGGAAGTCGATCTCTTCGAGCGTGAAGTGGATGGGGTCGAGGACGCAAACCTTGGGTTCGATCCGCATGTTGAAGAACGTGCGCTGCTTGGCGCGGGCTTTGATGGTCAGAGCGAAGGCTGCCAATGCCCCAGCGCGGGGGTCGATCTCCACGCCATAGAGGTTGTTGGTCAGGATCAGGCTGGGAATGTCGGCAGGGGCGTATCCCTCTTCCTCGTAGATGGCGTACAGCAGGTCGAAGGCGTAGGTGAGCATGTGGCCCGAGCCGCACGCTGGGTCGACTACCTTGAGGTCTTCAGGCCGGGTGATCTTGAGGAAGTCGGTCTCCTCCTCCACCGGGGCTATGTAGTACTGCATCTGGTCGACCAGGCGCGAGCTCGGCCGGTTGAGCATCCACAGCCGGCCGACGGAGTTCTCGACGAGGTAGCGCACGATCCAGTGCGGTGTGAACANNGAAACCGGCGAAGACCTCGTCCTTACGCTCGGAGATGTAGAACTGGTAGAGCCAGCCGATCACCTCGACGTCCTGGCAGACGTCCTTGGTCAACACCTTCCCCGCTCGGCTCGGGACCGAGTCATCAGCCAGCAGGTTGCCCGGTATGAGCATCTCGGTGAAATCGCCCTCGCGCTCGAACATGAACGGCATGGCACGATTCCAATGGCGGCAGTAGTCCGCCAGCAGCAAGGCGTATGCCTCGCCTTGGGCATCGGCGCTCCGTCGGGTGCCGTTGAGCAGACTCGTGACGGTTTCGCGGGTCTTGCCCGCGACCACCCCGGTGTCGATATTGCCGCGCTTGGCTTCGGCCAAGACCTCGGGCTGTCCGGTCGCGACGCCGGCTTGCGGAGAGACGACGCCGACACTGGTATAGCCGTTGGCGTCCATGAAGCGCAGGGCGATGATCCGGTTGAACCAGGTGTAGGCGACCTTGTCGGCGACCGCGGCCTTGCCCTTGTCGCCCCCACCTGCCGCCGTGACCGCCTTCATCAGTGCCTCCACGGCCTTCGGCTGCTCCACCCGCTCGGGCGAGGCCGGAGCGAGAACCACAGCGATCCGGGCGGACACCTCGCGTATGAGCGAGGTGCGCGCCCAGGTAGCGAACGACTTCAGCGGTGCGGTTTCCATCAGAGTGAGATTCGCTTTCCGTCGTTGAGCGTCTTCACCAGTGCCGAGCGCAGGGCATTGAGGTAGCGCTCGATGTCCGCCTCCGTCTCCAGCACCCCGGAGACCCCTGAAGCAGAGATGGTCTTCACCGACACGGTCTGCTTCGGAGGTGCCGGCGGGCCGACTTCCGCGTCGACGTCTCCCTTCCGCGAGGCTGCCAGCTGGTCGAGCAGGCTCGGGTAGACGGTCTCCTCGAAGCTCGAGCCGGCCTCCCGGATCAAAGCGATCTGATTCTGGGTGCGGACACGGGAGATCGTCTGGTCGACGTCTCGCA
>DGKN01000027.1 GCA_002387005.1 Propionibacteriaceae bacterium UBA4569 | reverse complement strand
GATGTCGGTGAAGGAGATGCGCGTCGAGATGGTGTCGAGTTCCAGGGCCTTCGCGACGCGGCGCATCAACTCGGCCACGCGCAGGCTGCTCGTGCCCGAGGTGAGCATCAGGGTTCCCGCGCGCATCACGAGCTCGGTGCGCCCGATCAGGTCCCGGTCAGGGTGGTCAAGATCGGATGGGTCCAGCGACCCCCCAGCCGGCTCCGGCGCTTGCTGGCTCACAGCAGGTCGTTGATGGTGACCGTCTGCTCACGGCCCGNNAGGCCTGGCAGTTGGGCGGCAGGTCGTCAAAGCTCCGCGCACCCGAGATGTCCTCGTGCCAACCCTCGAGGTACTCGAAGACGGGCGTCGCACGGGCGAACAGGCCCTGGTCGACGGGCATGGTGCCCAGCCGCTGGCCGTCCACCTCGTAGGCGACGCAGACCGGGATCTTGTCCCAGCCGGACAGGATGTCGAGCTTGGTCAAGAAGATGTCTGTGCATCCGTTGTAGGTGGCCGCCTGTTCGACCACCAGCGCGTCGAACCAGCCGCAGCGGCGGGGACGACCGGTGGTGGCGCCGAACTCGGCGCCCTCGGTGCGCAGCCGCTCACCGTCCGCGTCGAACAACTCGGTCGGGAAGGGGCCCTCGCCGACGCGGGTGGTGTAGGCCTTCGCGATGCCGACGATGCGGTCGATGCGCGTGGGGCCGACGCCGGTGCCGGTGCACGCGCCGCCCGCGGTCGGATTGGATGAGGTGACATAGGGGTAGGTGCCGTGGTCGACGTCCAGGTGGTGGGCCTGGGCGCCTTCGAACAGCACGACCTTCTCGTCATCGAGGGCGTCGTTCAGCACGCGGGCCGAGTCGACGACGTGGGGACGAATCCGGTCGCGGTGCGCGACGAGCGCCTGGAACACCTGCTCCGGATCCACCTCGCGACGGTTGAAGATCTTCACCAGCAAGGTGTTCTTCTGGGCGATCGCGGCCGAGATCTTGTCGCGCAGGATCTCGTCGTCGAAGAGGTCCTGGACGCGGATGCCGACCCGGTTGACCTTGTCGGAGTAGGCGGGGCCGATGCCGCGGCCGGTGGTGCCGATCTTGCGCTTGCCCGCGAACCGCTCGGTCACCTTGTCGATCGTCTGGTGGTAGGGCGCCAGGATGTGGGCATTGGCACTGATCAGCGGGTGCGCAACCTGCTTGCCCTGCTCGGCCAACGCGTCCAGCTCTTGGTACAGCACGTCCATGTCGAGGACGACGCCGTTGCCGAGGATGCAGGTGGTGTTGTCGTTGAGGATGCCGGACGGCAGCAGGTGCAACACCGTCTTCTCGCCATTGACGACGACCGTGTGACCGGCGTTGTTCCCGCCCGAGTAGCGGGCACAGAAGTCGACGCGCTCACCGAGCTGGTCGACTGCCTTGCCCTTGCCCTCGTCGCCCCATTGGGTGCCGATCACCACGATGCCAGGCATTTCAGCCCTCCAAGTGATTCCAGTCCAGCTCGCCGCGGAGCCCGGACACAGTTGAAGCCCCTCGCAGACGAGCGTCCGCGAGCAGGCCATTACCTGACAACTCTACCGCAGGGGCTCCGCCAACTCCTGCCAGGCCGTCTCGGACGAGTCACGCAAGAACTGGGCACAGCGGTCGCGCTCCTCGCTGTCACCGATCCGGCTGGAGGCGACGGCAAGCGCCCACAAGGCGCGCAGGAAGCCCTGATTCGGCTCGTGCTCCCATGGCACCGGCCCGGCCCCCTTCCAGCCATTGCGGCGCAGCAGGTCGAGCGAGCGGTGATAGCCGGTGCGGGCGTATGCATAGGCCTCGACATCACGGTTCCCGGCCTCCAGCGCCTCCTCGGCGAGCATCGCCCAGGCCAGCGGGGACGCCGGATTGACCCGCGCGACGTCAACGGCGGCTGCCCCCTGGTCGAGCGCGTCGATCGCACCGTCCCAGGGCAGCAGGGTCTGCGGTGCACTGGCCATCAGGTTGGGATGGGTCTCGGGAAGCTCCATGCCTGCAGCCTAGCCACGAAACCCCGTCCATCCCTCGGACATCCAGACCACCCGAAGGTGTGCTCGCAACGATGTGACTGCCCCCCAGACAGATTGGCCCCCCATGTCCCTCGACCTGTTCCGGACGAAGTCGATCGAGCAGTCGATGCTCGACACCGACGAGCCCGAGTACCAGCTCAAGAAGTCCCTCACCGCCGTGGACCTCACGGTCTTCGGCGTGGGCATCATCGTCGGTGCCGGCATCTTCACCATGACGGGACGCGTGGCCAACCAGGTCTCCGGTCCGGCCGTGGTGCTGTCGTTCGCGCTGGCCGCACTGTGCTGCGGCTTCGCGGCGCTCTGCTACGCCGAGTTTGCGTCCGCCGTGCCGGTGTCGGGTTCCGCGTACACCTTCAGCTACGCCTCGATGGGTGAGTTCATCGCCTGGATCGTGGGCTGGGACCTGATCCTGGAGCTCTTCCTGGCCGCGGCCGTGGTGTCCCAGGGTTGGAGCGCCTACCTCGGGATCCTGCTGGGCTACTTCGACATCTCGCTGCCGGCGTCCATCTCCTACGGCGGGACGGTTGACGTTCCCGCCATGGTGCTGGTGCTCGTGTTGGGAGTGCTGGTCACCATCGGCATCAAGGAGTCGATGCGCGTCGAGACCGTGCTGGTGGCCGTCAAGGTCGCCATCGTGCTGTTCGTCATCTTCGCCGGCCTGGCCTTCATCAACCGCGCCAACTACTCCCCCTACATCCCGCCGTCACAGCCCATCGAGGGAGTCACCAACCACTGGAAGCAGCCGCTGATCCAATGGGCGCTCGGCCTGGAGCCGTCCGCCTATGGCGTGGGCGGCATCTTCGCCGGTGCCGCGCTCGTCTTCTTCGCCTTCTTGGGTTTCGACGTCGTGGCCACCGCCGCGGAGGAGACCAAGAACCCGCAGCGGGACCTACCCCGCGGCATCATCGGCTCGCTGGTGATCTGCACCGTCCTGTACTGCGCCGTCGCCACCGTCGTGACCGGCATGGTGCGCTACGACAAGATGAAGCCCTCGGGAGCGCTGGCTGACGCCTTCGCCCAGCAAGGCAAGACCTGGATGGCGGTCGTCATCGCGATCGGCGCCGTGGTGGGCCTGACCACGGTCGTGCTCACCCAGATGACCGGCTGCACCCGCCTCGTCTTCGCGATGAGCCGTGACAACCTGCTGCCGATCAGCCTGGCGAAGGTACACCCGCGCTTCCGCACACCCTGGGTCATCACCGCCTGGATGACCGTCATCATCGCCCTGATCGCCGGTCTGACCCCCATCGGGAACCTGGAGGAGATGGTCAACATCGGGACCTTGGCTGCCTTCGTCATGGTGAGCATCGGCGTACCGGTGATGCGGCGCACGCTGCCCGACGTGAAGCGCCCCTTCAAGGTGCCCTTCTCCCCCGTGCTGCCCGTCATCTCCGCCCTGATCTGCAGCTACATGATGCTGAATCTCGCGGTGGAGACCTGGTTGCGCTTCCTGGTGTGGCTGGCGATCGGCTTCGCCATCTATTTCGGCTATTCACGCAGCCACTCCCGCGTCCGCACCGGACGTGAGCTGCCCCGCGACCTGGAACAGGCCCTGCGCGAGAACCACTGAGCCGCGTACCGCTGAGCCCGAAGGCCGCTGAGCCCGAAGGCCGCTGAGCCGGAAAACCCGGGGCGGCAACCCCGGGCGCCCGCACCTGAGAGGTAGCGGGCAACGCGTCCGGGGCATCGCTTCGCAGGAAGTAGACTCGACGGGCTATCCCACCGACGAGAACCCGAGGTACCTTCATGCCCATTCGTTCTGACCTGCGCAATGTCGCAATCGTCGCGCACGTCGACCATGGCAAGACCACGCTCGTCGATGCGATGCTGTGGCAGTCCGGCGCGTTCCGCGAGGGGTCGGATGTGAACAATCGCGTCATGGACTCGATGGACCTGGAGCGCGAGAAGGGCATCACGATCCTTGCGAAGAACACCGCGGTGCACCACGAGATGGCCGACGGCCAGGACCTGCTGATCAACATCATCGACACCCCAGGACACGTTGACTTCACCATCGAAGTAGAACGTTCTATGCGTGTTCTTGANNGACGCCCGCATCACCGAGGTGATCGACGAGACCTACGAGCTGTTCATGGACCTCGTGGACGATGAGACCGCCCACCAGCTCGACTTCCCGGTCGTCTTCGCCTCGGCCAAGGCCGGCAAGGCCTCGCTGACCCAGCCCGGTGACGGCGAAATGCCCGATTCGGAGAACCTGCAGCCGCTGTTCGAGACGATCGCGAACACCATCCCCGCCCCCAGCTACACCGAGGGCGCCCCGCTGCAGGCCCTGGTCACCAACCTGGACTCCTCCCCATACTTGGGGCGCCTGGCGCTGTGCCGCATCATCGAGGGCGAGATCAAGCGCGGCCAGCAGGTCGCCTGGATACGTCGCGACGGCACGATCAGCAATGTCCGTCTCTCCGAGCTGCTGATGACCAATGCGCTCACCCGTGAGCCGGTCGAGAGCGCCGGCCCCGGTGACATCATCGCCATCGCCGGCATCCCCGAGATCACCATCGGCGAGACCATCGCCGACCCGACCGATCCTAAGCCGCTGCCGCTGATCCACGTCGACGAGCCCTCCATCTCCATGACGATTGGTATCAACACCTCGCCGCTGGCCGGCAAGGTCGGCAAGAACCTGACCGCGCGCGTCGTGAAGGCCCGCCTCGACCAGGAACTGATCGGCAATGTCTCGATCAGCGTCAACAACACCGAGCGTCCCGACACCTGGGAGGTGCAGGGCCGCGGCGAACTGCAGCTCGCCGTCCTGGTCGAGATGATGCGCCGCGAGAACTTCGAGCTGACCGTGGGCAAGCCTGAGGTCGTTCTCAAGGAGGTCGACGGCAAGGTCCACGAGCCCACCGAGCGCCTCACCATCGACATCCCCGAGGAGTTCGTCGGTGCCGTCAGCCAGATGCTCGGCGTGCGCAAGTCGCGCCTCGAGCAGATGGTCAACCACGGCACCGGTTGGGTGCGCCTGGAGTACGTCCTGCCGAGCCGTGGGCTGATCGGGTTCCGCACCGAGTTCCTCACCGAGACCCGTGGCACCGGCATCATGAACCACGTCTTCGAGGGCCACGAGCCGTGGGCCGGTGAGATGCGCAACCGCCCGACCGGTTCGCTGGTCGCCGACCGCACCGGCGTGGTCACCTCCTATGCTCTGTTCAACCTGCAGGAGCGCGGCACGCTGTTCGTCGGCCCCGGTGAGGACGTCTACGAAGGCATGGTCGTCGGCGAGAACTCCCGTCCAGACGAGATGGACGTCAACCCCACCAAGGAGAAGCACCTCACCAATGTGCGCTCCGCAACGGGTGACGAGCTGGAGCGCCTGATCCCCCCGCGCCGCATGTCGCTGGAGCAGTCCCTGGAGTACTGCGCCGCGGACGAGTGCCTCGAGGTCACCCCGAAGGACGTCCGCATCCGCAAGGTGCAGCTCAAGGCCAACGACCGCGCCAAGACCCGCAACCGCAACAAGGCGAATTCGCAGGGCTGATCCGGTTCGCCCGGAACTGAACCAGACCTGAAGAAAACCTGAGTGGACCGCGCCGGCCCCCACCTCTGCCCGGGATGGGGGCCGGTGATGCCCCTCCCCGTGGCAGGATGGTCGAACGGTTGGATTCGTCGACTTTGCCTCGGGGTGCAACCGTAGGACCCGCCGGTGCGTATCAGCAGTGAGAGCACGCGCCAACCGTTGAAGGGAACGACAATGACCAGCCAGTTCCGCCGCTCGCTCGTCGCAGCGACCGCCGCAGCCGCCATGATCGGCGGCACTGTCCAGATGGCGCAGCCGGCACAGGCCGACGTCGTCGCGTCCAGCATCGTCGCCCAGGTCGGCTCGACCGGCGCCGTGGTGAAGGCGATCCAGACCGACCTGCTGCGCCTCGGCTACTACACCAAGGCCGTCGACGGCCGGTACGGACCGGTCACCAAGTCGGCCGTCGCCACCTACCAGAAGGCCAAGGGCTTGAAGGTCACCGGCGTGGTCGACAGCTACACCCACAAGCGCATCCACGACTCGGCCAATGCCCTGCGCGCGAAGCTCGCCGCCGAGGCCGCTGCCCGCAAGGCGCAGGCGGAGCGGGAAGCCGCCGCCAAGAAGGCTGCCGCCGCCAAGGCCGATGCGACCATCTTCGCAAAGCCCGGGCAGACCAGTGAGCGCGTCAAGGGCCTCCAGACGATGCTCTACAAGCTCGGCTACCTGACCAACGACTCGCGCACCGGCTACTACGGCTCGAAGACCACCGCTGCGGTGAAGAGCTTCCAGTCGAAGAACCGCCTCAAGGTCACCGGCGTCATGAACATGACGACCTACTACGTGCTGCGCGACAAGGCCTCCCGCGTGAAGATGCCCGTCGTCAAGACCCCCACGGTGAAGCTGAACAGCCGCTGCATGACCGGGCGCACGATCTGCATCAACAAGGGCACCCAGCGCATGTACTGGGTGATCAACGGCTCGATCAAGGGCTCGTGGGCGGTTCGCACCGGTCGCCCCAGCCTCGCGACCCGTTCCGGCGTCTTCTCGATCTACCTGAAGTCGACCAACTGGCACTCAACCCTGTACGACGTCGACATGCCCTACACCCAGTTCTTCTCGGGTGGCCAGGCCGTGCACTACTCCGCCGAGTTCGCCCGGATCGGGCATTCCGGCGCCGGCTCGCACGGCTGCGTGAACATGAACTCGATGAGCCAGGCGGCGTGGCTGTACGGCCAGACCCGCATTGGCGACAAGGTCGTCGTCTACTGAGGCTGCACCTGCCACCAGCGAACGCAACAGCTGACATGCGAAACCCCCGGCCATCTGGCCGGGGGTTTCGCATGTCGGTGGTGGTCTGCGTGAACAGGTCAGCGCAGGCTGGGACGGACTTGCAGGCCCACCTCAGGATCGACCAGCACCTCCTGCGCGGCGGCGATCCCGTCGGCGATGAGCGTGGCGTCGACCGGGACATTGCGCTTCACCAGGCCCAGTGCCACCGGACCCAGCTCGTGGTGGCGTTCGCTCGAACCCACCAGGCCCACCTCCCGCTCGTCCAGCAGCAGCGGTGAACCGGGGGCCGGCAGGGAGTCCATCGACCCGTCCAGGTGCAGCTGGACCAGCCGCCGTGGCGGTCGTCCGAGAGTGTGGACGCGCGCGACCGTCTCCTGGCCCCGGTAGCAGCCCTTGCTCAGATGGGTGCCGAGCAGGCCGATCTCGTTGGGGATGGTGCGGTGGTCTGTGTCCAGGCCGATGCGCGGTACGCCGCCGGCGATCCGGACGGCCTCGTGCGCCCAGACGCCCGCCGGCGTGCCCTCGGGAGCCTCGCGGTCAGCCGGCCAGAAGACCTCCCTGCCACGTCCGACCAGGCTGGTGCGCGACACCACGTCTGCTGGCAGCGTGACCTGCTCGCCCACCCACAACAGGCCCAGGTCGTCTGGCGTGCTGACCTCGACGCGCATCATGAACCGCATCCGGTCGAGCCAGCCGGCGAGCTCGGTCACCCGCCCGGGTTCGGTCCAGGCCCAGAAGCGCTCGCCGTCGTCGATGCCGTGCAGCACGTGCTCGACATGCCCGGTTGGCGACAGCAGCAGCGCCTCGACCGACTGGCCGGGCGCGAGCGCCTCCAGGTGCTGGGAGGTCAGGGAGTGCAGGAAGGTGAGCCGGTCAGGTCCGGCGACCCGCACGATGCCGCGGTTGCCAAGACCCACGACCGCAGTTCCGCCCTCGAGGGCGCGCTGTTCGCGCATCGGGTCGCCGTGGTGCCAGACCAGACCCGCGTCGAGACCGGATTCGATGGTGACCATCAGGCGCGCTGCAGCCGGGCCCATAGGTAGGGCTGGAGCTGGTGGTTCGTGGTGGCGCGGTCGAAGGTCCACAACAGGTCACCCTCCACCTGGCCGTAGAGGCGCTGACCGCCGGTGTACTCGGTCTCCGCGGTCTTGGTGCGCATCACGGCGTCGGTGACGAGCTCGATCTTGGCGCCCTCGATCTTGCCTGCCCACACTTCGCTCCAGCCGTCGGGGTTGGTCAGGACGACCTCGACGCTGGCGTCCATCTGCGGACGCCAGAAGCCGGTCTCCATCATCAGCGGACGGACGGGGTTCCCGTCCCCGTCCACCTCGAACATCTGGGAGAGATAGTGCAGGTAGGGGCCGCCGTTGGTGCTGAACTCGACCTGCTGGGCGTACTCGAACTCGCCGTGGCCGGGCCAGCTGCCCTTGCCGCTGCCCTCCCAACGCCCGATCATCCAGGCCAGCGCCATCAGCTGGGGGTTCAGGTCAGAGGGAATCTCGAAGGTCATGTCGTCTCCTCGGGGCGTGGGGTGGCTGCGGTGTCGCGGCGGCGGCCACGACCGACCCGAGCAGCGGAGGGGAACAGCAAGGTCACCAGCGCGGCCAAGGACACGAGGGCCATCGACAGGGAGGCGACCACCAGCGCCAGGACGTCGAAATGAGCCACCCGCAGAGTCTAACCAGTCGCGGCTTGGCTTTGTTCCGGCCACTTCGCTGCGGCCAGTTCGTGCTCCATTACCAAGCAGCTCGTCACCCAGGTGACGCCTCGGTCGGTGGGCCAGGTCTCGACCACCGTGCGGTCACCTCGGTAGCCGAGGCGTCGGTACAGCGCCGTGGCCCGTGGGTTGTCGTGCTCCACCGACAGTGCCGCCCGCTCGACACCGCGGTCAAGGCAGCGCCGCTCCAGCTCAGCAACCAGGGCGGCACCGATGCCCAGCGACTGCCAGGCGTCGTCCACGCTCAACATCCACAGCCAGCCCGTGCCGGGTTCCTTGTCGAAGTCGACGCCGCCGCAGGCCACCAGCCGACAATTGGGCAGCTCGGCGACCACCAGCTCTACCGTGCCGGCCCAGGAGCGCTCCATCGCCTTCTGCAGCGCGGTCAGGTGGGCGTCGCCGCCGCTCCACGCCAGCAGGTCGATGTCGACGGGCTGCAGGTCCCGGTAGGTGAGTTCGATCTCCACCCCGACATTGTGCCCGGCTAGCCTCACCGGCATGAGAGTCGTGGTGCAGCGAGCCTTGTCCGGTCACGTCGAGGTCGCTGGCGAGGTGGTCGGATCCCTGCCCAGCCCCGGGCTGGTGGTGCTGGTGGGCGTCACCCACGACGACGATGCGGCCGTGGCACGCCAGCTCCACCACTCGGCGCGGGGGCGGCGCATCCTGGACGAGCAGCGGT
>DGKN01000037.1 GCA_002387005.1 Propionibacteriaceae bacterium UBA4569 | reverse complement strand
TGGATCGTCCGTGCGGGTCGAGCAGTTCCTGCAGGGTCCCGGCGAAGACCAGCGAGCCAGTGTCGCTGACCAGCACCGTGCGACGCAGTTCGGCGAGGTCGACGCGCGACAGGTCGACGCCGCCGATGGTGACACCCCACTCCTGGTCGGCGGCCTGCTCGTCCTCGGCCGCGATCTGGGCGCGGAGTTCGGCCTTCTCGGCACGGGCGCGCTTGGCAGCGCGTCCCTTGAGCCCCTCCTCGATCTCGATGCTGACGGGCTCGGTGGCGGCAGGAAGATAGCGTCCGAGCCGGTCGGCCAGCGCGGCGGTGCTGTCGGGGACGGCGCTGACCAGGACGGTCAGCCGACCGGGCTGGATGCGCAGCCCGGAGGGCTCGTCGACGATCTGGGCGACGCTCGGGATCGCCACCGGGTCGGCCGGTGGGTTCCACGGCGGCTGCTGCCCCAGCACGGCGATCGTCTTCTTCGCGGCGACGGTCGCCTGCACCCACTTCTGCGCGAACTCGAAGATCGTCGAGATGGGCCAGACCAGGAACATCGCGTAGCCGAAGAAGCTGACCAGCTGCCCGATGGTCAGCCGTCCGGCGATCAGTTCGCGGGCGCCGAGCCAGGTCAAGGTCACCAGCAGCAACCCGGAGAGCAGGACGCCGAGTGAGTCCACCGCGGCCTGCCAGGCACCCGTCCGCACGCCCGCGGAACGTACCCGCTGCGACTGCGCCGCGTAGTTCTGCCCGAAGGTCTGCCCCCCGCCGATCCCGCGCAGGATGCGCAGGCCGGCGACGATGTCGGTGGCCATGCCGGTGAGCTCGGACGACCGTCCGCGCTCGGTGGCCTGGGCGCGCTGGAGCGGACGCAGCAGCGGGGAAGCAGCGCCCACCAGCACCGGCGCGGCGACCAGCGTGACGATGCCCAGCACGAAGGACTCGTTGAGCACCAGCACCGCGACGAAGATGAAGGCCACCACGGCGGCGATGGTGCGGGCGACGATCTCGGCCAGCGCGCCGAAGGTGTCGGCGNNGGTGCCACGTGGCCCATCTGCACCACCTTGCGCAGCACCAGCTTCATGGTCTTGTACATCGCGACCAGCCAGGCGGTGACCACCGCGCTGTGCATCGCGACGCCACCGACGACGCCGACGGTGATCGCCACGGCCATCCAGGCCGCCCACTTGAGCGCGGCCACCATGTCGTGGCGCATGACGCCATTGACGATCGCCTGGCCGAGCAGCCAGGGGTTCACGGCGCTGGGGACGAACCACATCAGCCCAAGCACGGTGCACAGCGCCAGCAGGTCCTTCTGACCCCGCAGCACCCAGCGAAGGAAGGCCTGCGGCGAGCGGGTGTCGGGGTCGTCAGGGTGCGGCCGGGCGCCATCCAGCTGGCTGCGTGAGCGCACGCTGAACGCTTCGGTGATCGGTGGGAATGTCNNGGGGGGGCCCCCCCCGGGGGGGGGCCCCCGGGGGGGTTCACCGGGTTTTCAGGGGCCTGCCAAACAGGCTCATTCCGCCTCGACGGCACCCTGGATGTGGATGACCTCGTCGTCGCGGTGGTGGCCGACGACCAGCAGCACCATTCCAACGAGCAACCAGCCCAGCAGCACCAACCAGCTGGTCAGTTGGGGAGCGTCGGGGAAGTAGGACTCGATGCGCATCAGGTTGCCTGCGGCACCGGGGACGAAGTACTGGCCGATCTGGCCCCACGCGCCTGGCAGCCACTCCTTGGGCATGGCCAGCGACGAGATCGGGTTGCCGACGAACATCGTGAGCACCGCACCCAGGGCGATGCCGGGCTGGCCGAGCAGGGCCTGGGCGCCGGTGATGAAGGCGGCGGTCGCGGCGATCGCGGCACCACAGACGGCCCAGATCATCGCGAAGCTGCCGGTGACGAAGCCGAACCAGGTGTGCAGCACCAGCGCGAGGCCCAGGCCACCGAGGATCCCATAGCCGAGCACGGCGACGGCGCGACGCTTCCAGCCGACGACCAGCATGGAGATCATCACGCCGCCGATCATGCCGCCCATCGCCAGCGGAAGGCCGGCGATGGCGAAGCCGGAGCCGCGCGAGTCGCTCGAAGCCAGCGGGACGATGTCGGTCACCTGCACCGACGGGGTGGTGATCGCCTCGACGGCGGCCTTCTGCTTGACCACCTCGGCGGCCAGTGTCTTGGCCTGGGCCTGGGCGGTGGCGAGCTGGGTGGCCAACGCCTTCTGCTGGGCGGCGGGCAGGGACGCCTGCACCTGAGCCAGCGTCTGGGCGGAAGCCTGCGCTGCCGCGGCCCTGGCGGCCGTGGTGGCGAGTTGCTGGGCAGCGGTCTGCTTGGCGGTGACCGCGAGGGTCATCTGCTGGGCGATCATCTTCTGCGCCATCTGCGCGAGCATCTGGGTCGCGGCGGACGATCCGGCCGAGGCTGTCAGCACCTGGGTGGCGTCCCCCGCCCTGGTCGGCATGATGACGGCGCCGTAGACCTCACGCTGCTTGATGGCCTGCTCGGCCTCGGCGGTNNCAGTTCGAAGGGATCGTCTGCGGCATCAGGCGCCTGCTGGAGCTGGGCCTGCTGCTCGCTGGTCGCGACGACGCCCAGCGGCATGTCCTTGACCTTGGCGGTGTAGGTGGGCCATCCGAAGGCGAGCAGCACGAGGACGACGACCAGCGAGGCGCCGAGGATGGTGCGGATGGTGGCGTTCCACGTCGAGTGGACCTGCGGGGTGGTGACCGAGGAGGACATCGGGCTTCCTTCCAAAAAGAATGTTCGTTCTCCATAGTGGGGACCGTCCCCGGGGCTGTCAAACAGAACATTCGTTTTGTTAAGCTGCTCTCATGCCAAAGGTTTCCGACGAACACCGGCTCGCCCAGCGCGACCGCATCCAGCACGCCGCGATCGCGGTGGCACGCCGCAAGGGTGTACAGGCAGCGACCATGGCCGAGATCATCGCCGAGTCCGGGCTGTCGGCCGGTGCCATCTACGGCTACTACGCCAGCAAGGACGACCTGATCCTCGACCTGGCGCAGACGGTGCTGGGCTCGCGGATCGGGATTGCCGAGGGCCTGCTCGGCCTGCCAGAGGTCCCACCCCCCGCCTTGGCGATGCAGATCCTGGTGCGTGACCTCCCTGAGGACTGGCTCGCTGGTGGCCTGATGCTGCAGTTCTGGGGTGTGGCCGCCGCAGATGACCGGATGCGCGAAGCCGCACTCGAACTCGGCCATACGATGATCATGGTGATGGAGCGATACCTCACCGCGTGGTACCACCACGGCGGCGCCGATGTCGATCAGGCAGCTGCCATGGCCGAGAAGGCCACACCAGCCATGCTGGCCCTGGCTCAAGGCTACATCATGCAGCGCAGCATCGGCCTGCTGACCGACTTCACGCCCTACGGCGAAGCCATCGAGCAACTCGTGGGCAATGCCCCCCGCTGAATGTCGCACTCGTCCCCAAGTCGGACGTCCGCGATCGCTCCCTGTTGCCGCAGGGTGCGCAGCTTGGGCAACAACCGATCACGCAGCGACCAGGGCGAGATGGTGTTGAGGTAGATCCCGGTGCTGCCCTCGAAACCGGCCAGCGTCGAGATGCGCCACACGACCTCCACCCGCCAGGGCACCAGCTCGGCGACATCGGGAGGGCGGTGCGTCCACTCCTCATTGCACGGGATTTCCGGCCCGGACGCCGCGTGCATCGCATGGACGAGGTCCGACATGGCGGCGACCTGCTCGTCCGACTGCTCCCACGGACGACGGCTGGACCGTGACCAGACCTCGACGGTCGGGTAGCGGTGCCCGAACCCCACCCAGGCGACCGCATGGTCGTTCTCGGCCAGCACCAGACCATGCTCGAGGGCAATGTCGAGCCCCAGCACATTGCAGGCATTCGCGTCCCGGGCCAGTGCTGCGGCGATGGCTTCGACGTCCTGGCCGTGCTCGTCGATGGCCACGACCTGTTTGTGCAGGTGGTCGAAGGACGCGCCGGCCGGTTTGAGCCAGTTCTGGAAGGTGGCGACGTAGCGGACGTGTGAGTTGGCCCGGTAGAGGTGCGCCATCGCGTCCAGCGTCATCCGCAGGTACTGCCGGTGCTCTTCGACAGCAAGGGTTCCCGAGGACGCCAACTGGTCGGTGGAGACGGCCTCTTCGACGAAATGGCGGCGCGGTACCACGAGCTCATGGCCACTGGAGAACCATCCCAGTGAGATCTTGACGATTTCCTCAAGACCATTCTCCTTTTCAATTCCCGCAGCCTTTGCCCGTGCCTCCACAAGGGCCGTGAGGTGGCGTTCTCCAGCCTCGTCGGACACATAATCGCGCGCCCGCTGCTCGTCCTCGGCCGGGGGCTGAAAACCGTGGTTCTGCGTCCAGTAGTGGAGGGGCAGGATCTCGAAGAGATTGGGAATGCGCCGAAACTCGGCCACGGTCTCCTGTAGTTCACGGGCCATCAAGCCCTTGACCTCCATCATGGTGCCGGACGCGTTCACCACTCGTGACTTCTCTGGGGGCGTGTCCAGGTAGCGCTCGCTGCAGAAGGCGCAGAAGCGGCGCTCCTCGCCGTCGAGCAAGGGACGCGCGTCGATGGTTGGGCTCGCCAGCGGCCTGTTGCCTCGCCCTGGGACGGTCCACACCTGCGTCCCCGTGAAGGGATTGCGCTGCTTGGTGGTGCCGTCGGGCAACGCCACGAGCGCCTCATCGGGTCGTACACCAGCCATGCAAGCAGACTAGCCTCCGCCAACCCACCACGGCCCCACCTCCGTGTCGACACCTGTCCACTGGCTGAGACTCCATATTCACTTTCGGCCAGAACTTCGCAGCAATTGCGCAGCCATGACCCTCGCATAACGGAACATGTACGGCCCCAACGCGTTTCGCCTTTGCCCATTGGGAGTTCGGCGTGAGTCCTTCAAATGTTCAATCAATGATCCCATCAGAGCATGAGTATAGATACTCAGATCAGCGTAGGTGAGAGCACCAACCCCGCTCGGTGGAAGGGGTTTTGCGTGAGTCGATTGGCCCAGGGAGTTCGTGCAAGTCTAGGAATGCGGGGGCGAAATGTCGGGAACGGAGCAGGGCTCCTTCTCGTCGGAATGTGCGGTACACCCCTGCTGCACCGACAGAGAGACGAGCAGTCATGAGCCTTGAGATCACCACGGATGTGAGCAGCATGACCCACGACGGGCCCGCGCCCTGCGCCACGAACAGCGAGTTGTTCTGGCATCCCCTGGTGGAGGACGCACGGCCGGCTGGCAGCCCCGGCGAGCGTCGCGAGCAGCAGCAACTCGTGACCCGCGCCCTCCAGGTGTGCAGCGGCTGCCCCTTGGTCCAGCAGTGCCTCTACCAAGCGGTGGCCGAGCACAATGTCTCGGGCGTGGCGGGTGGGACGACCCCGCGCCAGCGGAGTCTGATCCGTTCCCATCTGGGTCTCCACGTGGCCGACGAGCGTCTGGACGCCTTCGCGAGCACGCCCGGCGGGCGGGGTCTCGACCACCTGGCCGTGCTGCGGATGCGGCTGTCCAACCCGAACGAGAGCCTCGAGAACCTGGCGCACCGCCTCGGCTGCAGCCTGTCAACCGTCAAGCGTCACCTACGCCGCGCCCGCGAACTGTCGAACAACACCCATCCGGCGCCCCACCTGCAGTCGGTGCAACCGAGCCGGGAACAGGTCCTGCACGCAGCGCGCGTCGTCCTGGGCGGTGGACGCCCCGAAGCGATCCGTTCCCAGCGGGCCGCCTGAGGCAGCTCCGGCCGGGTCACATCCGAGTGGGGTCACGTCCGGGCCACCGCACGTCAACCTTCTGGAAACCCGGCCGTGGCACTGTGGTCTCCATGACCTTTCGACCACACCTGGTCGCCTTCGACATCGACGGAACGCTCGTCGACCGCGAAGGGCGGCTGCCGGACGAACTGGTGGAGGCCGTGGGCCGCATCAAGCGCAGCGGCACCCCCATCGTCCTGGCCACCGGCCGCAGCTGGATCGACGCGCTGCCGATCCACGAGGCACTGAACCTGCCCGCCGGCCCGAACATCGTCTCCAACGGCGCAGTGATCTGTGACTACCCACCTTTTCGCCTGCGCAAGCAGGTGACCTTCGACCCGTCACCGGTGATCCAGAAGGTGGCGACCCTTGCCCCACACCTGCACATCGCCGTCGAGGACCCGAACGGTGGCTACCGCCTCAACCAGCCCTTCCCTGACGGTGAGCTGCACGGCGCGATGAAGCTGCAGGGCTTGGACGAGCTGTGCTCCTCGCCCGTGGTGCGCGTGATCATCCGCGACCCCAATGGCTCGTCCGACGACTTCAAGGGTCTGGCCAAGCAGCTCGGCATGCACGAGGTGAGCTATTTCATCGGCTGGTCCGCGTGGCTCGACATCGCGCCGATGGGCGTCACCAAGGCCACCGCGCTCAAGCAGGTGGCTGCCTGGCTGGGTGTCAAGCGCAAGCGCGTGCTGGCACTCGGGGACGGACGCAATGACGTCGAGATGCTGGAGTGGGCCGGTCGAGGGGTCGCGATCGGCGACGCCCCGCCCGAGGTGCAGGAGGTCGCCGACCACGTCACCGGCCTGTTCGACGAGGGCGGGACCCTCGCCGAGATCAATCGCTGGTTCTGAGCCGGTCGGGCGCGCGCCCCAGGGCTGTCAGGCCTTGGGGACGAGCTTGTCCAGACCGCCCATGTAGGGGCGCAGGGCCGCGGGGACGTGCACCGAACCGTCGGCCTGCTGGTGGTTCTCCAGCAGCATGATGATCATCCGGGTCATCGCGCACAGCGTCCCGTTGAGTGTTGCGACGTGACGCACACCGTCCTCGAAGCGGCTGCGGATGTTGAGCCGGCGCGCCTGGAACTCGGTGCAGTTCGAGGTGGACGTGATCTCGCGGTAGCGGTTCTGGGTGGGCAGCCAGGCGTAGCAGTCGTACTTGCGCGCCGCGGACAGGCCCAGGTCACCGGAAGCGACGTCGAGCACCTGGAAGGGCAGCTCGAGGGCGGTGATGAACTCCTTCTCGAAGCCCAGCAGCTTCTCGTGCTCCGCCTCGGCCTGCTCCGGGTCGCAGTAGACGAACATCTCCCACTTGTCGAACCAGTGGACGCGGAAGATGCCGCGGGTGTCCTTGCCGTAGCTGCCGGCCTCGCGACGGTAGGCGGGGCTGAAGCCGGCGTAGTGCAGGGGCAGGCTCATCGCGTCCAGGATCTCGTCGGAGTGGTAGGCCGCCAACGGCACCTCCGCGGTGCCGACCAGGTAGAGGTCGTCCTCGGCGAGGTGGTAGACGTCCTGGGCGGCCTGGCCGAGGAAGCCGGTGCCCTCCATCGCGGACGGCTTCACCAGCGCCGGCGGGATCATGGGCGTGAAGCCCCATTCCAGGGCCTTGGCCATCGCGAACTGGCTCAGCGCGAACTCCAGCTGGGCGCCGACGCCGGTGAGGAAGTAGAAGCGGCTGCCGGAGACCTTGGCGCCACGCTCCATGTCGATGGCGCCGAGCATCTCGCCGATCTCAAGGTGGTCACGCGGGGTGAATCCCTCGGCCTCGAAGTCGCGGGGGGCACCGACGGTCTCGACAATGGCCCCCTCGTCCTCGCCGCCGGTCGGGACGCCGTCGATGACGAGGTTGCCGAGGGTCTTCATCAGGTCGGTGAAGGTGGCGTCGGCCTCCTCGGCCGCCGCCTGGGCGGTCTTCACGTCGGCGGAGAGTTGCTTGGTGCGGGCCAGCAGTGCCTGCTTCTCGTCACCGGACGCCTTGGCGACCTGGCTGCCGAGCTGCTTCTGCTCGGCTCGCATCGTCTCGAAGGCCTGGATGTTGGCGCGACGGGCCCCGTCGGCGGCCAGCAGCTGGTCCACGACCTCGGGCGATCCGCCGCGAGCCACTTCGGAGCGTCGGAGGCGGTCGGGGTCGGTGCGCAGCAGCTTGGGATCGATCATGAGTCCCAGCGTATCGAGCGCCGGGCGGTCAGCGCGCGGCGAGGGCGCGGCGGACCAGCTCTCGCTGGGCGACGAGGGCCGGGTAGGTGTCACTGGGGCTGATGCCCAGTGACCAGGCCAGCTGCGCCGTGGAGGTGCAGCCGAGATGGGGTGCGAGCTTGGCCTCGAGCGCTGCCAGGTGTTCGCGGGCGACTCCCTGGGTGATGACCATCTCCTGCGAGAGCTCGCGCCAGGAGCGGCCGGCAAGGCGCCCCATCAACACCTGCCACTGACGGTCGGTCAGCATCNNCCCCGGCCAGTGCTGGGACCGACGGACTGGTGACCCCGCTCTCACCGCGGGCAACGGCCTCGAGCGCGACGCGCAGGGCCGCCGGTCCGTCGGCCTTGCTGACGATGGCCACGGCACCTGCAGCCTCTGCCCGAGCCAACACCAGCGGACGTTGCTCGAGGGTGTGCAGGATCACCTGGTAGCCGGCCTGCGTCAGGGCCTCCACCTCGAAGCGCCGGACGACTCGGTTGCCGCGCCCCTCGAGCATGTTCATCTCGACCAGCAGGACGTCCGCCTGGGGACGGTGGATGAGCACGTCCAACGGATCGACCTCGACCCCGGCCCACTGCACCTGCGTGCAGGTCGCCGACAACCCCGCGTGCACGACCGCGGCTGGATCCACCACGACGACACGAAACTGGTCCTGCTGGGCCCTGTGCTCGGTGACCGGCGGCAGGAGGGTCAAGGTGGCCGACATCATTTTCCCTTCGGTGCTCTGCCTCGACGCTAGGGCGCACGACATGGATGGTCACGTCATCACAATTGATGACGCTCTCCCGAGCGATCAGCGAACCCACGGCCAGTGGCAGACTGGCGCCATGCGCCGCCGGATCTCCAGACACGCCTCACTGGCGGGATTCCTGATGTTCGGCGCGGCGTTCGCGGTGTGGACCTGGATGGTGCTGCGCACCTCCTGGCTGGTTGCGCTCGACCGCCACCAGCTCAACCCCCACCTGCAAGCCAGTTCCACCGCCGCCCAGTACTGGGCAGCCTTCGCGATCATCACCCAACCGGGCATCGTCGCCGTGGCCCTGCTCGCCATGGCTGCCTGGGCCTGGCAACGCCGGTTCCGCAGGCTGTGCAGCGCGCTGGTGCTCGGGGTGGGGTTCACCTGGCCCGCGTCGGCACTGGTGAAGCACCTCGTCCGCCGGGTTCGGCCCCCGTCGCCGCTGGCTGACGTGGTGACCTACCACGGCTGGTCGTACCCCAGCACCCACATGTCGATGGCGATGCTGGCGGCCGTCATGGCGATCGCGGCCATGACCACCACCCGGCAGGCCCGGGACACCCTGTGGGCCTGGCGGATCGCCTCGGTGCTCGGCGTGCTCTCGGTCGCCTGCTGCCGGTGGGTGATGAACGCCCACTGGCCCAGCGACATCATCGGCGGAGCGCTCCTGGGTGGCATGACAGCTTCTCTGGCCGCCTGGCTGGCGGGCCTGCACATGATCCCGGAGCTGGACCGGCCCCGGCGCCAGAGCGGTGAGGCCAGCCGGCGCGCCGCAGTGATCTACAACCCCACCAAGGTCTTCGACCGGGCAACCTTCCGGCGCAACCTGGAGTGGGAGTTCGAGTCCAGGGGCTGGCTGGACCCCCTGTGGCTGCAGACCCGCGCCGATGATCCCGGACGCGAGATGGCGCAGGCCGCGATCAAGGCCGGGGTCGACCTGGTCGTCGTCGCTGGCGGCGACGGGACGGTTCGCGTGGTGTGCTCGGAGCTGGCGTCGACGGGGGTTCGCCTCGCGATCGTCCCGGCTGGCACGGGAAACCTGCTCGCCCGCAACCTCGGCGTCCCGCTGGATGAACCGAGCGCGCTGCACGTCGCCTTCTCCGGCAAGGCTCGTCCGATTGACCTGGTGAAGGTGACGATCGACGACGAACCGGCGTCCGCGGACCACTTTGCGGTGATGGCCGGGATCGGCATCGACGCGCGGATCATGGATGCGACCCGCCCCGAGCTGAAGCGCACCGTGGGCTCGGCGGCATACTTCCTGGCGGCTCCCCAGCAGCTCGCCTCCAACCCGATGGAGCTCACCTTCAGCGTCGACGGCGGTGCCGCCCAGGAGCGCCGCGCGATGATGGCGGTGGTGGGCAATGTCGGTTCGCTGCAGGGCGGGATCCAGTTGTTCCTGCACGCGTCCGCGATGGACGGGAAGCTGGACGTGGTGATCGCCTCCCCGCGTCGGATCGTCGACTGGGCGCCGATGCTGGCGAAGGTGCTCACCCGGCGTCCGCAGGACGAAGGCCTGGTGGACGAACTGGCCGGCCGCAGCGTGCGCATCGAGGTCGCCGAGCGGATGCCCTACGAGCTGGACGGCGACACGGTTGGCACCGCGCGGGTCTTCGAGGCCGAGGTGGTGCCGGGGGCGCTCCAGCTGATGCTCCCCCGCAACTGACCCGGGTCTTTCAGGCGCGGCCGCACGGACTGGGTGGAGTTGCTGCCAAACACGGCAGGAACTCCACCCAGTTCGCAAACTCCACCCAGTTCGCAGTGGAACCGATCAAGCCAGCGGGTAACCGGTGACGGGACCCTCCGTGTTGGGCTGCCAGCCCAGCGCCGGAGCGACGTGCTCGGCGAAGGAGCTGAGCAGGTGCAGGTTGAGCTCGGGGCCCATCTGAGAGGGGATGGTCAGCATCAGCGTGTCCGCGCTCATCACGGCGGCGTCGGCCTTCAGGTCGTCGATCAGTTCGTCAGGCTCGCCGACATAGGTCTTGCCGAAGGTGGAGGTGAAACCGTCGATGACGCCCACCTGGTCGCGACCCTCGCGGCGGAGCTGGCCGAACATGGCTTGGTCATCGGCGTCCACGATCGGGAAGATGGAACGGCTGACGCTGGTGCGCGGCGTGAACAGGTGGCCGGCCTCGGTGAAGGCCGTGCGGTAGCGCTCCAGCTGCTCCGCCTGCAGGTCGCCGAAGGACTCCCCCGTGGCCTCGGTGAGCAGGGTGGAGCTCATCAGGTTCACCCCGACCCGTCCGGCCCACTCGGCGGTCTCGCGGGTTCCAGCCCCCCACCAGATGCGCTGGGCCAGGTCAGGAACGAAGGGCTCGATGCGCAGGCGTGAGCCCATCCCGAACTGCTTCGGGTCGGCGTCCACCATGGTCTCGCCCTTGATGGCGCGCATGAAGGTGTCGAACTTGTCGCGCGCGAGGTCGGCGCCGCGCGGGTCGGACGATCCGGTGTAGCCGAAGGCCTCCCAGCCGCGATCGGCCTGCTCGGGCGACCCACGGCTGATGCCGATGGCCAGGCGCTGGTCGGCCAGCAGGTCAAGCTGGGCCAGTTCCTCGGCGAGGTAGAGCGGGTTCTCGTAGCGCATGTCGATGACGCCGGTGCCCACCTCGATGCGCTTCGTGCGCGCCGCGATCGTGCTGAGCAGTGGGACGGGTGAGGCCGCCTGCCGGGCGAAGTGGTGGACGCGGAAGTACGCGCCGTTCACTCCGATCTCGTCGGCGCCCTCCGCGATCTCGACTGCGTCCTTGAGGGACTGCTTTGCGTCGGGGTCACCGGGGCCGCGGCCAGTGCCGTAGTGGCCGAAACTCAGGAATCCGAATGCCTTCATGCCCCTCCCAACTTGGTTGAGCGGTCAATTATTCCTGGTCGGCCCCGCCAAAACGTGCGCGCTGGTGCGATTCGGCCCCGCCACGGGACCGATTTGCTCTCAGGTGGCGAAATTGGCGGACGGACACTCAGCGTCCACGAACTGTTCTGGGGCAGGACATTGGCCCGTCGACAGGGATTCCTGGCGTGGCGCTGGCCGGAGGGGTCCCTCGACAGGCTCGGGGAACGCCCGGGGGGTGAGGCTCGGGGAACGTATGGGTGCGGCTGGGTGATCGTGCCTGTCGGGAGCGTCCCGTCAGGCGTTGGCCTCGCACCAGGTGCGGAAGCCCTCCATCGCGTGCTGCGTGTTGGTTCGGAAACCCTCAACGGCGTCCGGGCCGAGGCCCTGTTCCATCCCCGGCGGGAACTCGAAGACGTGGTCGGCGGTCCAGCGCGTCCGTCCGTCCCCGAGGTCATCGAAGCGATTGACGTTGGCATTGCGCACGGGTCCATGACGGTAGACCACCTCGAACTCGGTGGCCTCGACGCGCACCACGTGCTCGACCATCACGCCGTCGCCGGGAACGCCGTCGAAGCGCAGCTCGTTGACTGAACCGGCGCGGCCTCGCTCCCCCTTCACGGTGTCGTGGGAGCGCAGTCCGCTCGTCCACTCCGGCGCCCGGTCGAAGTCGGTCATCAGCTCGACCACGCGTGCCACGGGCGCGGCGATCTCCACCTGGCAGACGTAGTGCATCAGTCGCGCCCCGTCGCGCGCAGGGTGCCCAGCCAGTCGGTCGCCAGCCGGTACTCACCGTCGCTGGCGCCGTAGGGCACCTCGGCCGGAACCTCGTCGGCGCGCGGGTAGGAGCCCAGGAAGACCACGTCCTGGCAGACGCGGTGCAGCCCGCGCAGGGCCTCACCCATCCGCTCGTCCAGTACGTGCCCCTCGGCGTCGATGCTGAAGCAGTACGACCCGAGCTGGGTCTTGGTCGGGCGCGACTCGATGCGACACAGGTCGACCCCGCGCAGGCTGAACTGCTGCAGGATCTCCAGCAGCGCGCCGGGTCGGTTCTCGTGCATGTAGGCGACCAGCGTGGTCTTGTCGGCGCCGGTTCGCTCGCTGGGAGCGCCCTGGTGGCCGACCAGGACGAAGCGCGTCACGGCCGCTTCATTGTCGGCGATTCCGGAGGCGGCGGGCACCAGCCCGTACATCTCGCCAGCG
>DGKN01000121.1:7446-7686 GCA_002387005.1 Propionibacteriaceae bacterium UBA4569 | reverse complement strand
GCCGGCGCGCTCCCGGGCGGCCCTGGATGGTGTCGGCCATCCGGTCCCAGACCAGGCGAGGACGCAGCTCGGCGAAGTCCTCCGATGGGTAGCGGCCGCTGAGCATGTCGAGCACTGACTCGAAGGCCGAGCGGGGCAGGTCGGAGAAGGGGTCGCTGCGGCGCACCAGCCTCCATACCTCGTCCACCGGCCAGGCCCGGTCGACGCACAGCCCGACGATCTGCTGGGCCAGCACGTCCA
>DGKN01000121.1:378-7340 GCA_002387005.1 Propionibacteriaceae bacterium UBA4569 | reverse complement strand
CAGGGGAGCTGACCGGACTTCAGGTCCGACTCGATCTGCGCTCGGCGTTCCTTGCTCACCGAACCGTGGTGGGCTCGAGCCACCACGGGGAAATCGGTCCCGTCGCGTCCGGTGGTCGCCCCCGACTGGGCCATGATCTGAGCGGGCGGCAGCTTGATTGCCGGCGGCGTGGCCATGTCGTCGTTCGAGTCGATGCCCAGCCGTTGCGCGTGGAGCTCGTTGAGATGCGCGGTGAGTCGTTCTGCCACCCGGCGGGAGTTGACGAAACAGATGGTGGAGCGGTGCTGGTCGACCAGGTCGAGCACGCGCTCCTCGATGAAGGGCCAGATGGACTGGGACGGGCTGTCATCATCGTCGGTGGCGGGGCGACGTAGCTCGGTCATGTCCTCGAGCGGCACCTGCACCGACAGGTCCCAGCGCTTGGCGGACTCGGGGCGGACGATGACCACCGGCCGGTCACCGCCGAGGAAGGAGGCGACCCGTTCGGCCGGGCGGACCGTCGCCGACAGCCCGATCCGCTGCATCCCACCGCGGGTGTTCAGGGCATCGAGGCGCTCCAGGCTCAGCGCGAGGTGCGCGCCGCGCTTGGTGCCGGCCAGCGCGTGCACCTCGTCGATGATCACCGTCTGTACTTCATCCAGCGTCTCTCCGACCTGGCTCGAGAGCATCAGGAAGAGTGACTCCGGGGTGGTGATCAAGATGTCCGGGGGATGGCTCAGGAGCCGGCGGCGCTCCGCAGCGGGGGTGTCGCCGGAACGGACGGCCACCTGTACCTGAGGCGCGGGGACGCCGAGCCTCTCGGCGGCCAGTTGGATCCCACGCAGAGGGGCGCGCAAGTTGCGCTCGACGTCGACGGCGAGAGCCTTCAGGGGGGAGATGTAGAGCACGCGCACCTTGCCGGTGGCGGGCTGGTGGGAGAGCTTGTCGAGGGAGTGCAGGAAGGCGGCCAGAGTCTTGCCCGAGCCGGTCGGTGCGATGACCAGACTGTGCCGGCCGCTGCCAATGGCCTGCCAGGCGGCAGCCTGGGCCGGGGTGGGACCCTCGAACACATCGGAGAACCAGGTGCGGGTTGCGGCGCCAAAACCGTCGGCCCAGTTCGATGTCATGTCGACCATTGTGGCGCGTGGTGGCGACACTTCCGGCGCGCGCTAGATTCGGGGCGTGCGTGAGGCGGAGCTGTGGCAGCGAATGGCGGAGCAGCTCGGCGAGCACTATGCCCGAGCTTGGGCCGATTCGGTCGTACTGGCTGAGATTGGCGGACGGACGGTGCGCGAGGCGATCGACGCAGGCGTTGCCTGCAAGGACATCTGGCGCGCGGTGTGGCGGCAGCTGGAGCTCCCCGACCGCTTCCGCTGACGGCGTGTCACTTTCAATCGAACTATTGTTCGACTAGAGTCCTGTCCACAGGGCGCCGACGGCACGAGCACTTGTCCACAGGACATGTTGGTCGTGGAAAAGTGTCGGAGCCGATTCCTAGAGTCATTGGTGGCGGCCGCAGTGGCCCTCACACAACGTGGGCCGGGCCCACGCACACCAACCAACCCGGCTGTCCGGGGGCAGAGGAAGGAAGGCCAGAGATGGCTGTTGCAGACCGTACGAAGGCCCTCGAGGCCGCGCTCGCCCAGATCGAGAAGCAGCACGGCAAGGGCTCGGTGATGCGTCTGGGGGAGGAGACCCGCCAGCCGATCGCCTTCATTCCGACCGGATCGGTTGCGCTTGACATTGCCCTCGGTATCGGTGGCCTGCCCCGCGGCCGTGTCGTCGAGATCTACGGCCCTGAGTCCAGCGGCAAGACGACGGTCGCACTGCACGCGATCGCGAATGCGCAGAAGGCCGGGGGCATCTGCGCCTTCATCGACGCCGAGCACGCGCTCGACCCCGACTACGCCGCAAAGCTGGGCGTCGACACCGACGCTCTGCTGGTCAGCCAGCCCGACAACGGTGAGCAGGCCCTGGAGATCGCCGACATGCTGGTTCGCTCCGGTGCGCTGGATCTGATCGTCATCGACTCGGTCGCAGCGCTGACCCCGCGCGCCGAGATCGAGGGAGAGATGGGTGACTCCCACGTCGGCCTGCAGGCTCGACTGATGAGCCAGGCCCTGCGCAAGATGACCGGCGCGCTCAACAACTCGAACACGACCGCCATCTTCATCAACCAGCTGCGCGAGAAGATCGGCGTCATGTTCGGCTCGCCCGAGACCACCACCGGAGGCCGTGCGCTGAAGTTCTACTCCTCGGTTCGCCTTGACGTGCGGCGCATCGAGACGCTGAAGGACGGCCAGGAGATGGTCGGCAACCGCACCCGGGTCAAGGTCGTCAAGAACAAGGTGGCCCCGCCGTTCAAGCAGGCCGAGTTCGACATCCTCTACGGCCAGGGGATCTCCCGCGAGGGCAGCCTGATCGACATGGGGGTCGAGGGTGGCATCATCCGTAAGGCGGGTGCCTGGTTCACCTACGGCTCCGACCAGCTCGGTCAGGGCAAGGAGAATGCCCGCACCTACCTCAAGAACAACCCCGAGGTGGCCAACGAGATCGAGCAGCAGATCCTCTCCAAGCTCGGGCTGGGGGAGCAGCCGCCGGTCGAGGCTGGGGCCGACGTTCCGGCGGGCGTCGACCCGGTCACCGGCGAGATCGCCTTCTGACCATGCGCTTCGACAGGCGTTCGCGTCGTCGTCGGGTGGCGGAGAACTCCGCCCCCGACGAAATGCCGGATGCCGACCCGATGGAAGTGGCGCGGGAGATCGCGCTGCGCCGGCTGTCGTTGCGGCCCCATTCGCGAGCCGAGCTGGTGGCCCAGCTGGCCTCTCGCCATGTTCCTGACGAGGTGATACAAGAACTGCTGGAGCGTTACGAGGAGGTCGGCCTGGTCGATGACGCGCAGTTCGCGGCGCAGTGGGCGACCACGCGCCAGTCGAACAAGCTGCTGTCCCGGACGGCGGTGCGCAGGGAGCTCCAGGCAAAGGGAGTCGATCGCGACACCATCGAGGAGGCAACGGCTGGCATAGACCATGACGCCGAACTTGCCGCGGCCCGGACCTTGGCCGAGCGCAAGTGGCGGCAGGTGCAGTCCTTGCCGCGCGACACGGCCTACCGCCGTCTGGCAGGAATGTTGGCCCGAAAGGGCTACGGCTCGGAGGTGGTCTCGCGCGTCGTCCGCGAGGCGATGGCGATGACCGTCGACCAGGACGGTCGCGAGATCCACTGAGTCGGTGGGGTGGGGCCGCTATGGCGCGTCCCACAAGCAGGATCAGCCTTGCGTCCGGGTCCGTGGCACCCTAACCTCGAACGGATCGACAGGAGGCCTCCCCATGACCGAGACGATGCTGCTCGTGGTGCTGTTGGCCGTCGCCGTCCCGCTGTTGGTCGTCCTCCTGGTGGGGTTGTGGTTGCTGGTACGTCGAAGCGGCGTGGCGGCCGCACCCGAGAAGCCCTCGCCCGAAGCCGTGGCGCAGGCGGCGCGATCCGCTCAGGAACTGGCCCAGGCACAGCAGGCAACCAATGCAGCCCAGGAAGCGCAGCAGGCGGCCCGGGCGCTCAGCAGCCGGGCCGCTGAGCAACTCGCGCGCGCCGAGGAGTTCGCCGCCGAGGCAACCAGCCGCCGCGACGAGGTGGAACGTCGCCGGGGTGAGGAGGAAGCGCGGCTGGCCGAGCAGCGCCAGGAACTCGCCTCCCCGCGGGAGCAGTTGGAGCGCCGGGAGGCCCGGCTGGCCGAGCGTGAAGACCGGCTGCTCAACGACAGCCAGCATCTGGACGAGCGCTCCAAGGACCTGGACGCGCGTTCGGCGGAGCTCGTAGAGGCGGGCCGCCTCGCAGCCGCGGACCGCGAGGCGGCCACGCAGGAACTGGAGCGCGTCGCCGGCCTCGGACGTCAACAGGCGCGAGCAGAACTCCTGGCGCAGGTCGAGCACGAGTCCAGGCTCGAGGCGGCCACCATCAGCCGCGAGATCGAACGCGAGGCCACCGGTCACGCGGAGCAGCGGGCGCGAGCCATCATCACCGACGCGATACAGCGGTTGGCTGCCGAACAGACATCCGAGTCGGTGGTCACCACGGTCGATCTGCCCTCGGACGAGATGAAGGGCCGCATCATCGGCCGCGAGGGGCGCAACATCCGCCACTTCGAGCAGGTCACGGGCGTCAACGTCATGGTGGACGACACACCGGGTTCGGTGCTGGTGAGCTGTTTCGACCCCGTGCGCCGGGAGACCGCGCGCCTCACCCTGTTGGATCTGGTCGCCGACGGTCGCATCCACCCAGCTCGCATCGAGGAGGCCCATGAGAAGTCAGTGGCCCGGGTGGCGGAGCGCTGCCGGCGCGCGGCCGAGGATGCGCTGGTCGAGGTCGGTATCAGCGACCTGGACGAGGGCCTGGTGCCGATCCTGGGGGCCTTGACCTACCGCACGTCCTATGGGCAGAACGTCCTCGCCCACCTCACCGAGTGCGCCCACCTCGCCGGTCTGATGGCTGCCGAGCTCGGACTCGACGTGGCCACCTGCAAGCGCGCCGCCTTCCTCCACGACATCGGCAAGGCCTTGACCCACGAGTCGGAGGGCTCACATGCCATCGTCGGCGCCGAACTGGCGCGTCGCCACGGCGAGCACCCTGACATCGTCCACGCCATCGAGGCCCACCACAACGAGGTCGAGCCGCGCACCATTGAGGCCGTCCTCACCCAGGCAGCGGACGCCATCTCGGGGTCGCGTCCCGGCGCTCGTCGGGAGTCGTTGGAGGCCTATGTGCGTCGACTTGAGCGTCTCGAGGGCATCGCCGCCGCCCACGAGGGAGTCGAGAAGGTCTTCGCCATGCAGGCCGGTCGCGAAGTGCGGGTCATGGTCGCCCCGGAACAGGTCGACGACCTCGCCTCGCACGCCCTGGCGCGCGACATCGCGGGGGAGATCCAGGCGGAGCTGTCCTACCCCGGCCAGATCCGGGTGACCGTCGTGCGCGAGTCCCGAGCGACCGAGATTGCCCACTGACTCCGATCCCGATCGGCGGTGGTGTGGTGAGGGACTGGGTCAGAGCGCTTCCGCTCGCAGGCCCCACCGGTGGCGGGCCCGCTGGCCCGGTGCGAGCACCGTCAGGTCGTGGTGGGTCGGGCCGGGGTTGAAGGCATCCGGGCCCACCGACATGGGTTCCACGGCGATGCTCGCCTCACCGGGGGTGTAGACCTGCGCCCAGCGCATGGAATCGTCCGCCCACAGGACGATGCGTCGTCCCCCGTGTGTGATGGACGCCTCCCAGCCCGCGCCCCCGACCGGTTCAGTGAAGGCGGTGTCCAGGCGTTGCCCGGACAGCGCCCGCGCGGCTCGGAAGTCCGCCTCGGTGCCGGCGGTCGGGTGCAGTGAGATCGGCAGCAAACGCTCGTCGGTTTCCAACCACTGCTCGAAGGGCAAGCAGAGACCCCACTCGTCCGCAGTCCCGGTTGGCAGCCGCAGGTAGGGGTGGGCGGCGTAGCCGAATGGAAAGCTGTGCTCCCCGAGGTTGTGGCAGGCGACCTCGACCTGCAGACCCTGATCGGACAGGCTCGTCCGCACGGTGCACTCGCACACCCCGGGCCATCCCGGGCGGGGGAGCAGCAGCACTCGCTGCGTCACCGACGAGGGGGTCTGCTCAGTCACCTCGAATCCCAGCCACGACACCAGCCCATGGATCGCGTTGCCCCGACCCGGTTCGTTGAGCGGCAACTGGTGGGAGCTGCCCTCGAAGAGATAGCGACCGTCCCTGATCCGGTTGGGCCACGGCATCAGGTGCTGGCCCTGGCACCCGTCCGGCAATTGGTCGGCGCCGAAGCCGGCCAAGACCTCGACGCCGTCGACGCTGTAGCTGCGCAGCGTCGCGCCCTGTTGCACCACCACCGCGCGCTGGTTGCCGTGGCTGAGTTCGTAGGACTGGCCGGTGGGCTGCATGCGCTCCACCCTAATGATGCGTCCGAGCATCGATTCCGTTCCCAGACCCTGACACACGTACAGTTGGACGGCCATGGAACTTGAAACGAGCGCGCCCACCCCCGATGACCGCAGCACCGGCGATCGCACCTATGAGGTCGTGACCTATGGGTGCCAGATGAACGTCCACGACTCCGAGCGCATCTCGGGGCTGCTCGAAGGCGCTGGCTATGCCCGCGCGCTGACCCCCGCCACCGATGGTGGCGCCGACGTCGTCGTCTTCAACACCTGCGCCGTGCGGGAGAACGCCGACAACCGCCTCTACGGCAACCTTGGTCACATGGCCGAGGTCAAGCGCTCCCGCCCCGGGATGCAGATCGCCGTCGGTGGCTGCATGGCGCAGAAGGACCGCGATCTGATCGTCCGCAAGGCACCCTGGGTCGATGTCGTGTTCGGGACGCACAATGTCGGTGCGCTGCCCGTTCTGCTGGAGCGAGCCCGCGTCGAACAGGCCAGCCAGGTGGAGATCAAGGAGGCGCTGGAGACCTTCCCCTCAAACCTGCCCACGCGCCGTGAATCGCCCTACTCGGCCTGGGTCTCGGTGAGCGTCGGGTGCAACAACACCTGCACCTTCTGCATCGTCCCTGCCTTGCGCGGCAAGGAGACCGACCGTCGCCCCGGCGACATCCTCGCCGAGGTGCGCGCCCTGGTCGACGAGGGCGTGCAGGAGATCACGCTGCTCGGCCAGAACGTCAACACCTATGGCGTCGAGTTCGGCGACCGCACGGCCTTCGCGAAGCTGTTGCGAGCCTGCGGTGAGGTCGACGGTCTAGAGCGCGTGCGCTTCACCAGCCCGCACCCCGCCTCCTTCACCGACGACGTGATCTCGGCCATGGCCGAGACCCACAATGTGATGCCCACGCTGCACATGCCCCTGCAGTCCGGCTCGGACAAGGTGCTGCGCGAGATGCGTCGCAGCTACCGCTCCGACCGCTTTCTCGGCATCCTCGACAAGGTGCGCGCCGCCATTCCCGATGCCGCCATCACCACGGACATCATCGTCGGCTTCCCCGGCGA
>DGKN01000121.1:0-346 GCA_002387005.1 Propionibacteriaceae bacterium UBA4569 | reverse complement strand
CCCAAGCCGGTCGTCCAGGAGCGCTACGACCGGCTTCTGGCGCTGGTCAACGACGTTGCCTGGCAGGAGAACCGCGCCCTCGAGGGCCGCGAGGTCGAGATCATGTTCGCCGCCGGTGAGGGACGCAAGGATGAGGACACCAACCGGATGTCCGGCCGTGCGCGGGACAATCGCTTGGTGCATGTGGCCGTTCCGGACGATCCGGCTCAGCGTCCCCGTCCGGGCGACATGGCCGTGACGGTGATCACCCATGGCGCCCCGCACCATTTGAACGCCGACGCCGGGATCACCTGCCTGCGCCGCACCCGCGGTGGCGACGCTTGGCAGGCGCGCCACGCCGCGCCGC
>DGKN01000112.1:2454-7226 GCA_002387005.1 Propionibacteriaceae bacterium UBA4569 | reverse complement strand
GAAGACCATCGAGATCGTCTCGCCGCGCAGCTTGCTCATCTCGGCGTCGGAGGTGTTCAGGATCTCCTTGCCGTGCAGCTTCACCGACCCGGAGATCTTCGCGGTGTCGGGGTGCAGGCCCATGATCGCCATCGAGGTGACCGACTTGCCCGAGCCGGACTCGCCGACGATGGCCATCGTCTCGCCGGCCTTCAGGTCGAAGGACAGGCCACGGACGGCCTGGACTGCGCCGGCCTCGGAGGGGAAGGTGACGTGCAGGTCCTGGACGCTGAGCACGGTCTCGCCGGAGGCGGTCTGGCGGATCTTGCGGGTCTCCGCGGTGGTGGGCGGGTTGAGGGGTGCGGCGGTGCTCATGCGCGGCCTCCGGACATCGAGTTGGGATCAAGGGCATCGCGCAGCCCGTCGCCGATGGCATTGACGCACATGACGAGGATGACGAGGAAGGTGGCGGGCGCCAGGAAGATCCACGGGAAGGTCGTCGCGGTCTGCTGGCCCTCGGCGATCAGGGTGCCGAGCGAGGTGTCGGGCGCCTGCACGCCGAAGCCGAAGAAGCTCAGGCCAGCCTCGGCCAGGATGGCGTAGCCGACGCCGAGGCAGGCGTCCACGATCAGCATCGACGAGATGTTGGGGATGATGTGTCGAATCAGGGTCTTGGTCGTCGACAGGCCCATGTACTTCGCAGCCTGCACGTACTCGCGCTCCTTCACTGACATCGACATGGAGCGCACCACGCGGGAGCTGAGGGGCCAGCCGAAGAAGGCCAGCAGAACCACCAGCAGCAACCAGGCGTGCGGGCCCTTGGGCCCACCCGTGGTGACGATGGCGATCAGGAAGAAGGACGGGATGACCAGCAACAGGTCGACGATCCACATCATGGCGGTCTGGTAGACGCCGCCGATGTAGGCCACCGAGGAGCCGACGAGGGCGGCGATGGAGGTCTGCAGCAGCGCCACCATGAAGCCGATGATCAGGCTCTTGGAGAGCCCGCGCATGGTCAGCGCCAATACGTCGGCGCCGGCCTGGGTGGTGCCCAGCAGGTGGTTGCCGGTGCCGGGCGGGGCGTAGAAGGCGTTGTTGTCGAGTTGGTCATAGCGCCACGGAAGGAAGTTCGGCACGACCCAGGCCATGGCGAACATCGCCAGGATGACGGCCATGCCGACCACCGCCGGCTTGTTGCGCAGGAAGCGTCGCCGGATCAGCTGCCGCTGGGTGACGCGCTTGGCGCGGGGCGCCTCGGCTGCGGGAGTGGCGGTGGTGGCTGCGTCGGTGCCTGCCGCGATGGGATCGCTGGTGAGACCACCGACCGGGTCGTTCTGCGCGGCGATGACCTCGCGCATCGGGTTGTCCTGGGTCATGTCTGGTGCCTCTCTCAGCTCAGGCGGACGCGCGGGTCGAGGATCGCGACGAAGATGTCGGCCAGGGTGGCGCCCACCAGATAGCAGACCCCGCCGAAGGCGGTCACGGCCACGACGCCGTTGATGTCGAGACCACTGATGGTGGAGACGCCGTAGATGCCCATGCCGTTGTATCCGAAGATGCGCTCGGTGTACGTGGCGCCGAGGAAGAGCCCGGAGACCTGGAAGGCAATGTACGTGCCGGTGGGGATCAGCGCCGTGCGCAGGGCGTGCTTCACGACGGCCTTCGACCTGCGCAGGCCCTTGGCTCGCGCAGTGCGGACGTAGTCGGCGCCCAGCGAGTCGAGCATCAGGTTGCGCTGCAGCCGGCTCAGCGACGACAGGCCCAGCAGGGTGAGCACCAAGGTCGGCAGGATGATGTGGTGGGCGCGGTCGAGCAGGAGGTTCCAGAAGCCCGCCGTGCCGGCGGTCTGCTCCTGGCTGACGTAGAAGACGGTGGATCCGACGGCCTTGTTGAACTTGATCGCGAGGATCTGCACGACGGTGCCGAGGACGAACGACGGCGTTGCGATCAGGAACAGGGTGAACGCGGTCGCCACACGGTCGGAGACCTTGTACTGCTTGGTGGCGGTGTAGGCACCGATGGCGACGCCCAACACGACGCCCAGCAGCCAGCCCGGAAGCATCAGGCGGAGCGAGACCCACATGCGGCGAGAAACCTCTTCGTTCACCGAGCCGCCCTTGGGCGAGGTGCCCCAGTTCCAGTGCCCGAAGACATTGCCCAACCAGGTGACGTAGCGCTGCAGCACCGGCGTCTTGTTNNGATCGAGTTGGGATCCATCGGTGGATTGCGCATCTCGAAGAGCTGTCGCGGGTGGAGTTGGGTTGCCGCCAGGAAGTAGGCGAAGGTGACGGCGACGAACAAGAGCACGGCGTAGTTCGCCAGCCGCCTCAGCAGGTATTTACCCATGGGTACTTCCTGTTCTGGTGATTGCCGGGCATGCAGTGCAGGTCAACATACCCCCGGGTCCATCCAACGGCACACTCGGGCACCGCCCACCAACACGGTCATTGTGACTGGCGGGTACAGTAAAACGGATCGTGGATCGGCTGCCAAGACCCCAATTTCCAGCCTGAGCGGCTTGGGGGCGGAAATTTATCTCGTCCAAGCCCTCACATCAGGGTCACAACGGTTGCCGCCACCAGGGCCACGAGCACCGCCGAACGACCCACCTGCCACCCGGTCGTCAGCTCCGATCCGCCCACGTGACCGGGAGATCCTGTCACCTCCAGCCGGCATTCCTGCACCAGGCGTGAGCCTCGTTGGGCGTCCAGAGTGGTGGTCGTGGTTGTCTGTTCGGGGCCGAAGAGCGAGGGCAGGGCGTCGGGGTGGCCCCCGCGGCTCATCGATACGCCACCGCGGGCCGGACAGGCCCAGACGGAGTGCTTGCGTCCGTCCGCCATGACATTCAGCCCCCAGGCCCCGGAGGCGCCTTCCACCCGCTGCCAGCCGATGTCGGCGCGGCGCAGCGGGTTGCGGATGTGCACGCCCTCACCGTCCAGCACCATGCTGGCCGATCCCCACCACAGCCAGACCAAATAGGTGAGCAGGGCCATCGGAGCCAGGGCCATCAGTCCGCGCACCGGGCCGCCGTGGGCCGTCTCGTTGATGACGACCAGCAGGGCCGCGGCCAGCGCGATGCCGGTGCCGACCCGTCCGGACCACTGGCGCACGACGATCGTCGTGTTCAGGTCTGAGGTCTTGTCCATGGTGCTCAGATCCACGACCGGAACCACATGCGCGCCAGCCATGCCTTCCGGGTGAGCAGCTGGTCGGTGAGGATCGGGTAGATGAAGGCGAAATTGGCCGCCACCAGCGCAATCGCACCACCGGCCAGCCAACTGCGCTTCTTGCGGTCAGGGGCGGTCGCCGGCCCGATCAGCTTGCCCAGGCACATCGCCAGCAAGGTGACCGTGAAGGGGATGATGCAGATGGCGTAGAAGAAGAACAGTGGACGATCGGCGTACTTGAACCACGGCAGGTAGGTGCTCATGGCGGCGACGATCGGCACGCCGAAGCGCCAGTCGCGTCCGGCGATCCAGAACCACAACGAGGCGACCAGGGCGACCAGCGCCAGCCACCACAGGATCGGCGTCCCCGCCCCGGAGATGACCCGCAGGCAGGTGTCGTTCACGGCGGTGCAGCCGTCCACTCCGGGCTTGATGTCGTTCACGGCGTCGATGCCGATCGGGCGGTACATCACCAGCCAGCCCCACGGGTTTGCCTCGTAGACGTGGGTTGCGTTCATCATGCCGTCGCCGGTGTGGAAGCGGTACATCTCCTGGTGGTACCAGAGCCAGCCGGTCAGCGGGGCGCCGAGGAAGCGGACGAAGGTGTCGTGGTGGCGTTCCATGAAGAAGGCGCTGGACGTCATCTCGGCGTGGCCCCACTGGCGGTCCCAGCCACCCTGGGTGGCGAACCAACCGGCCCAGCTCGCGGTGTAGACGGGGATGGCCAGCACGACCAGCTGGACGAAGGCGGGGATGCCGTCGCCCACGACCGAGAGCCAGGAGCGGGAGCGAGCGCCCGCCTGTCGTCGTCCGGTCAGGTCCCAGATGACCGCCAGCACGCCGAAGGCGGCGAGCACGAACATCGAGTTCCACTTGACGGCCATCGCGCAGCCGAACCAGATACCGGCCAGCGCGCGCCACGGCCTGAACCACAGGCGGGGGCCGTAACGTCCGTCCAGGTCGGGTTGTTCGGTGCGGACCAGATGTGCGGCGAGCTTGTTGCGGAACCAGTCCCGGTCGGCGACGCAGCAGCTGACCGCGAGCACGAGGAAGGTCGCCTGGAAGATGTCGAGCAGGCCGATCCGGCTCATGGAGAAGTGCAGCCCGTCCAGCACCAGCAACAGTCCGGCGATGCCACCGACGAGCGTGGAGCGGGACAGCCGCCGCGCCAGCCGCACCACGGCAGCGACCATGATCGCGCCGAAGAGCGCGGAACTGATCCGCCAGCCGAAGGAGTTCATCCCGAACAAGTGCTCGCCGGCTGCGATCAGCCACTTGCCCAAGGGTGGGTGGACGACGAACTCGGCCGCCTTGGTGTAGCCATCGGTGAGGCCTTGGGCGATCGCGTCGTTGTTCTTGAGCTTGGCGTTGCCGGGGTAGTTCTCCGGCCAGGTGCCCTCATAGCCCAGGTGGAGCATGGTCCAGGCGTCCTTGGGGTAATAGGTCTCGTCGAAGACCAAACCCTTCGGACGGCGCAGGTGCACCAGGCTCAGCGCGAAGGAGGCTGCGGTGAGCAACATCGTCACCAACCACGAGACCAGTCGGCTGCCCGTCGGCCCGTCCTGCAGGCCCTGGATGGTGCGGCTGGTGCTGGTGCGGCTGGGGTTGGGGTCAGGGGGCGGCAGG
>DGKN01000112.1:0-2440 GCA_002387005.1 Propionibacteriaceae bacterium UBA4569 | reverse complement strand
GACCCTGGCCGGCGCCGAGGTGATCGCCGCCGAGGACACCCGCCTGCTGCGCACCTTGTTGCTGCGGCTCGGCGTGGAGACCCATGCGCGCATCGTCAGCTACTTCAACGGCAACGAACTCCAGCGCACGCCCGAACTGCTCGCCGAACTTGCCGCTGGGCGATCCGTGGTCGTTGCCACCGACGCGGGGATGCCGTCGGTGAGTGATCCGGGATACCGGCTGGTGTGCGCCGCGATCGAGGCGGGGCACGAGGTGACCTGCGTTCCCGGGCCCTCGGCGGTGCTGGTGGCGCTGGCCGTCTCGGGGCTGCCGACCGACCGGTTCTGCTTCGAGGGTTTCCTGCCCCGCAAGGCGGGGGAGCGGCAGCGGCGTTTGGCCGACCTGGCAGGGGAACAGCGCACGATGGTCTTCTTCGAGGCCCCGCACCGGTTGGCGGACTTCCTGGCTGACGCCGCCGGCGAGCTGGGGGACGACCGCCGCGCTGCTGTCTGCCGCGAGCTCACCAAGCCGCATGAGGAGGTCGTCCGCGGTGGTCTGCGGGAGCTCGCCGAATGGGCCGCCGAGGGTGCGCGCGGGGAGATCTGCGTGGTCATCGACGGCGCTGGTGAACCTGACGAGGACGTGGACGCGCTCGCCCTGGTGCAGGCTCGGATCGCCGCCGGGGAGAAGCTGTCGTCCGCCGTGGCGGAAGTCGCCAAGGTGCTGGGCGTGAACAAGAAGGAGCTCTACCAGCAGGCCCTGGACGCCCGCTGACAGCGCCCGTGGGCGTTGCGCGAGCCCCGGGCAAGCTCGGGGATCGTGGGCTGGGACCAACTGACACACTGGGACCAACTGACACAATGGCCCCATGCAGATCACCGAACGGCTCGCCGAGCTCGGGCTCCCGCCGCTGCCCGAGCCGCTCGGAACCCCGACCGTCGACTCCCACACCCACCTGGCCAGCACCGTCGAGTACTCCGGGCTGGACGTGGAGACCAACCTCGCCGCCGCCGCGGCCGTCGGCATTGACAAGGTGGTGGAGGTCGGCTGCGACGTGCCCTCATCTCGTGAGGCCGTCGAGCTGGCCCGCCGCTTCGATCAGGTGGTTGCCGCAGTCGCGATGCACCCCAACGACGCTGCCCGCAGCACCACCCTCGACGACGACATCGCTGCCATCGACGAACTGGCCTCCGACCCGGTCGTCCGCGCCGTCGGCGAGACCGGACTGGACCACTACCGGACCACCGACGAGTCCCTGCACGCGGCGCAGGAACGCTCCTTCCGCGCCCACATCGAGATCGCCCGTCGCCGTGACCTCACCCTCGTCATCCACCACCGCGACGCCCGCGACGACCTGCGCCGGGTGCTCGCCGACGAACACCTGCCAGCGCGCGTGGTGATGCACTGCTTCAGCGGTGACGCCGACTTCGCCCGCGACTGCCTCGCCCACGACGCCTGGCTGAGCTTCCCGGGCGTCATCACCTACAAGAACGCCGCGTACCTGGCCGAGGCGCTGAAGGTGACCCCGGTCGAGAAGGTGCTGGTGGAGACCGACGCGCCCTACCTGACGCCCGTCCCGGCCCGCGGGAAGGCCAATGCGCCCTACCTCGTCCCGCACACGCTGCGGTTCATGGCCGACGTCCTCGGAACCGACGCCGACCAACTGGCGGCAACCGTGCGGGCGAACACCTTCGCCGCCTTCGGTGGGCAGTGGTGACCTGATGCCCGAAACCGGACTGCTCGACCCACGCTCCNNGGATCGACCCCAATACCGTCCGTCGGATCGTGCAGCTGTCGGGCGTCGGTGCCGAGGACGTCGTCCTCGAAGTGGGCCCAGGCCTCGGTTCGCTCACCCTTGGCCTGTTGGAGACCGGCGCCAGTGTCGCGGCCATCGAGGTCGACGAACTACTGGCCCCCCGCCTGGCCCGGACCGTCGCCGAGCGGATGCCGGAGGCCTCCGACCGGATGCGCGTCGTCCACTCCGATGCCCTGCAGGTCAATGAACTGGACGACCCGCAGNNCCTGCCCTACAACGTCTCGGTGCCGGTGCTGCTGCACCTGCTGGAACGCTTCGAGAGCTGGCAGCGCGGGCTGGTGATGGTGCAGTTGGAGGTGGCCGACCGGTTGGTGGCGCGCCCGGGGTCGAAGGTCTACGGCGTCCCCAGCGTGAAACTGGCCTGGTACTGCGAGGCCCAGCGCATCGGAACCGTTCCGCCGAAGGTCTTCTGGCCGGTGCCCAATGTGGACTCCGGGCTGGTGCAGATGGTCCGCCGCGAGCCTGTTGAGACGACCGCCACCCGCGAGCAGGTCTTCCGCGTCATCGATGCCGCCTTCGCCCAGCGCCGCAAGATGTTGCGCGCCGCGCTGGCCGGCATCTGCGGATCGTCGGCCGCGGCGTCCGAGGTGCTGGAGGCGGCGGGGGTGGATCCGCAGGCCCGCGGCGAGGTGATCGCGGTGGGC
>DGKN01000151.1:8497-9412 GCA_002387005.1 Propionibacteriaceae bacterium UBA4569 | reverse complement strand
CGAGCCCGCCAGACAGCTGGGTGATGCCGGTGCCCAGCTGCGCCACGCCGTCGGTGTACTTCGTGACGCCGGTGGAGAGCTGGCCGGCGCCGGCGGCCAGGGCCGTGGTGCCGGTCGCGAGCTCCGCACCGGCGGTGTCCAGCTGCGCCATCCCGCTGCCCGCCTGCTGCGCACCGTCCGCCGCGCTGCCCACGCCGGCCGCGAGCTGCGAGGCCCCGGACGAGAGCTGGGCGGCGCCATTGGCCATGGTGGTCAGCTGCTCCCCCAAGGTGTTGAAGCCGACGTAGATGTTCTCGAGGTATCCGCTGGTCAGAGTCGAGTTGAGGGCAGTGGACGCCTGTTCGGCAATCTGCCTCGCAACCACCGCGTCGGCCACCGAGCTGGCGTCCGAGGTGCGGATGTCGATCGTCGCCTGGTGGGCCTGGTCGGCCGTCTTGGAGTACGACGTCGCAGCGGCGGAGAAGTTCGCCGGGATCGTCACCAGCACCGCGTACTCGCCCGAGTCCAGGCCCTCCTCGCCGCTGGCGGCTNNCCCAGTCGATGTTCACGTCGTCCCGGTCGACCAGCGCGGCCGACAGTTGGCGTCCCATCGGCACGGTCTGGCCGTTGATCTGCACCGCTTGGTCGAGGTTGACGATCGCCCCGGACACCTTGCCGAGGTTGTCGTCGTGCCGGTTGGCGATGGCGAGCACCACGCCCGCGACCAGCAGCGGGACGAGCAGCAGGCCGAGCATCTTGGCCCAGGTGCGTCGGCTGGTCCGCTCGATCAGGCTTCGGGCTGCGGCAGATGAGTGATTCTGGTGGGTGCTGCTCATGCGAGTGCTCCTTCGCGGGAGGCGGCGGTGCGAATGACGGGGGTACCCGTGGCCGTGGGTTGCCAGGTGACGTCGGGGGTCAGCGCGGCGGCGGCTTCGG
>DGKN01000151.1:1413-8438 GCA_002387005.1 Propionibacteriaceae bacterium UBA4569 | reverse complement strand
CGTCGACAAAGGCGACCGCGGCCGGACGTCCGACCAACCGGGCCAGGTCGCCGGCTGGGTCGGTGCTGGTGGCGAGGTCGAGGTGGTCGGTGTCGCGGCGCACCTTGACCGACTGGTCGGGCAGCAGCGAGCCGGCGACCCGCGCGCGTCCAGCGGTCGTCTTCAGGCGTCCCGACAGGGCCAACAGTGCAGCGGACCGGGTGCGGACGTCCCCGACGACGGCGGCCACCTGGCCGGGCTGCAGGGACAGGTCGACCGGTCCGACCAGGCCGTCCACCGCCAGAGCCTCGGCGTGGACGGGCTCGACGTGCCCGGTGCTGGGCCAGTCGGCCAGCGCGAGCTGGTGCGCCAGTCCCTCGCCCTCGACGTCCAGGCTGGGCAGCAGGCGGTCCAGCCAGCCGGGCAGCCACCAGGCCCGGTCGCCGAGCAGTTGCAGCACGGCCGGGACGAGCGTCATCCGGACGACGAAGGCGTCCACCGCGACGCCGACGGCGAGGGAGAAGGCGATCGTCTTGATCGGGCCCTCGCCCTCGGGGACGAAGAAGGCGAAGACGACGAACATGATCACGGCAGCTGCGGCGACGACCGGGCCGGCGCCGATGAAGCCCTCCTCGATCGCCTCACGGGCGCTGCGTCCGTGCACGTACTCCTCACGGATTCGGCTGACCAGGAAGACCTCGTAGTCCATCGCCAGGCCGAACAGGATGCCCATCAGCAGGATCGGCAGGAAGCTGATCACCGGCATCGGGCGTTCCAGGTTCACCAGCTCCTTGCCCCAGCCCTCGTTGAAGACCAGCGTGGTGAGGCCGAAGGCGACGCCGATGCTGAACAGGTAGCCGATGGTCGCCTTCAGCGGCACGTAGATCGAGCGGAAGACCATCGTCAGCAGGACGAGCGACAGGCCGACCACGAAGATGCCGAAGGGCAGCAGCGCCTTGGTCAGCTGGCTGGTGATGTCAATCTGGATCGCGGTACTGCCGGTGACCCCCGTGTCGACGCCATAGGCGTCCAGCCAGTGCTGGTGCTGCGCGATCAGCGCGTTGACGACGTCCTTGGTGGCGGGGTCGTCCGGCGCGGTGGTCGGGATGACCTGGACGAAACCGGTGTCGGCGTTCTGATTGGGCAGGGCCGCGGGGACGGACGCGACACCGGGCAGCTTCTCGATGTCGGCCTTGAGGCCGTTCATCACCCCCATCGGGTCGGTGGAGGTGAGCAGGTCGGCGGTGACGATCAGGGGCCCGTTGGAGCCGGCGCCGAAGTGCTTGGCCATCGCGTCGTAGCTCGTCCGCGCGGGGCTTCCCAGCGCACTCTGGCCGGCATTGGGCAGCGCCATGGTCAGGTTGCGGGCGGGCCAGCTGAGCGCGGCGACCCCGACCAGGACGACCAGGATCGTCAGCCACGGGAACTTTGTGACGGCGCGCACCCAGCCTCGGAAGAAGCGCGTCTGGGCGGTGTTCGGACGGGCCTCGCCCTCGGCGACGGCGTGCTTGGGACGCATCCGTTCGCCCAAGAAGCCCATCATCGCGGGCAGCAGGGTGAGGGCGATGACGACGGCGAAGGCGATGCCGAGCGAGGCGAACAGACCCATCGCGGTGAGGAAGGGCACCCCGCCCAGGCCGAGGCCGACCAGGGCGATCATCACGGTCAGGCCGGCGAAGACGACCGCCGATCCGGCGGTGGCAACCGCGCGGGCCGCCGACTCCTCGACGTCCAGTCCGTGGGAGAGTTGCTCGCGGTGGCGGCTCAGGATGAACAGGGCGTAGTCGATGCCGACGGCCAGGCCCAGCATCACAGCCAGCATCGGCGTGGTGGACATGACCGGCGTGAAGCGGGCGAAGACCATCATGATGCAGACGGTCAGGCCGACGCCGACCAACGCGGTCAGGATCGGCAGGCCCGCGGCGACCAGCGACCCAAGGGTGAGGGCGAGCACGACGAGGGCAACGACCACGCCGGCGGCCTCGGTGACCGAGAGGGTGGGGACGCTGACCGAGTAGGCCTCGCCACCCATCGAGACCGTCGAGCCGGCCGGCAGGTCGGCCGTGATCTCGTCCGAGACCTTGATCAGGGTCTCGCGCTGGTCGTCCTTGAAGGCGTCCATCGTGCCCTCGAGCTGCAGCTGGACGACGCCCGCCCGGCCGTCGTCGCTGACCAGGCCGTGGACGTACTCGCTCCACGGCTCGGTCGCGCCCTGCACGAAGCCGGTGGCCTTGAACTTGTCGATGCCGCTGGTGATGGCGGCCTTGACCTCGGGGTCGGTGATCTTCGAGCCCTCGGGCAGTTCGACGAGCGCGGTGGCGCCAAGTGCCGCGACCTGGGGGAAGGTCATCCGGAGCTTGGTGAGTGCTTCCTGCGAGGCTGCGCCGGGGATCGAGAACTGGTCCTTCCAGGTGCCGCCCATTGTCACCGCGAGGGCGCCCAGCAGGACGAGTGCCGCCAGCCACAGCGCGAGCACGCGCCGGTGGAGGCGGTAGCACCACTGGCCGACCTCGTACAAGAACCCCGACATTGCCCCACCCCGACTTCGCGAACAGTCCTGAACCCCACAGGACAGGTTGGATACAGTTCCGTATCCGATACAGGAGTGTATTCTCATCGGTCTGGGACACAAATCGAGAGGCGCACGTGAGCGAGACCGAGACCACCAGCCCGCGCCGCGCAGCGACGCGCGAGCGTCTGGTCAAAGCGGCCATGCAGGTCTTCGGGCGACGTGGCGTTCTCGGCTCGAGCGTCGAGGAGATCTGCGAGGCAGCTGGCTTCACCCGTGGCGCCTTCTACTCCAACTTCGCCAGCCGGGACGAGCTGTGCATCGCGGTGCTGCACGCCCAGTGCGAGTTCTACCTGGCCGCCGCTCGGAAGGCGGTCGAGGAGCTCGACCAGCCTTCCGGAACCGTGGACGGACTGATCGACAACGCGATCGGCGTCTTCATGGCAGCCGTCACCGATGATGCCGACCAGATTTTGGCCATGAACGAACTGCGGCTCTACGCAGCGCGCGAGCCGGAGATCCGCCAGGCCTTCCTCGACGTGGACGCGCGCCTGTCGCCAGCATTCGATCGGATGATCCGCGGTGGCCTGGAGCGCTTCGGGCTCGACCTGACCCTCACCCCGGAACAGGTGATCGGCCTGCTGCACGCCGTCTACGACCAAACCGCGCTTGACCAGCTGATCATCGGCGAGAGCCCGAACTCACCCCTGGTGGGCGAGCGCCTGGCGCTCGTCCTGCGCACCCTGGTGCTACCGCGCAGCTGACCCTCGATCAACGACCGGGGATAAACTCCAGCTCCGCCAGCACCGGCCAGTGGTCACTCGGCCACACGCCGTCGGGACGATCCGTGACGACCTCCGCCGACAGGGTGCGCCAGTGCTCACTGGCAAGGATCCAGTCGATCCTTCTCACCGGCTGGCTCTCCGTCGGCTCGGCGTAGCCATGGAAGGTGTCGACCTCAGGGCCGCGGCGTTCGGCCGAGAGCCAGGTGTCGTGCAGCCCCGCCCGGGTGGCAACCTCCCAAGGCGTGGAGCATTCCGCGGCGCAGTTGAAGTCGCCGGTGACGATCACCGGACCCTTGGGCAGGGCGTCCAGCAGGACCCGCATCCCCTGCGCTCGAGCCAGCTCCGAGACGTGGTCGAAGTGGGTGTTGGCCAGGGCGAACTCAACGTCATCCATGGCGTAGCCGGCGATGGTGGCGATGCGGGGCAGGGACGATTCCCAGGAACGCGAACCGATCAGGTCCGGCGTTTCCGACAGCCAGACCTGCCGCCACCACCGGAGCATCAGCCGGCCGGGGTCGTGCAGGATCGCGCAGTGCTCGCCGCGCGAACCGCCCTCCCGACCGGCGCCGGTCGCGCGCCCAATCGGGAGCGCCCCGGTGAGCTGGGTCAGCTGCTCGAAGCTGAGCTCCTGGGTCCCCAACAGGTGTGGCCGACGGTCCTTCAGCATCCGGACGACAGCAGGCAGCCGGTCGCCCCAGTGGTCCGGGTCACCCGGCGTCGTCCCCGGCACTTCGCAGCGCAGGTTCGCGGACATCACTCGCAACGTGGCCATGCCCCAGCTTGCAAGGTTCCCGACGGGAAGGGAAGCCTCTTGACCATATTCGCAACGATTGGTTTGGCAAATTCGGCGCTTGCCCCTAGCCTCGTCGCATGCGCACCCCAGAGGCCCGCCGATGAGCTGCTACCGCCTGTTCGGCGCCACCCTGGCAGTCCGTGAGCAGCTCACGCCATCCTTCATCCGCATCACCCTGAGCGGACCACTGGCCGATGTCTCCCCCACCCTGCTGGACCAGCGGGTGAAGCTCGTCGTCGGTGAGCCTCAGCTGCTGGCCGAGCTGTCAGCGGCGGACGACTGGTTCGAGAGCTGGCGGACGATGGGTGCCGCCGCCCCGGCGATCCGCACCTACACACTGTCGGGAATTCGTCCCGACTCAGGTGGCGCGGGCGAGGTCGACATCGACGTGGTGCTGCATCCCGGGTCGATGGGTCCCGCATCCACCTTTGCCGCCACGGCGCCCCTGGGATCGACCGTCGGGCTGGTGGCAGGCGACCGAACCCTCGAGGGCCACGACCAGGTCGGGTTGGGTTGGCACCCTGCCGGAGCCGACCAGTTCATGCTGGTGGCCGACGAGACGGCCCTGCCCGCGGTCGCGAACATCCTTGCCACCATGGATGAGCGCGCCACCGGGGAGGCCTACCTCGAGGTTCCCGCCGCCGGGGACGTCCGGGACCTCGCCCGCCCCGCCGGGATGCTCGTCCACTGGTTCGTCCGGGAGCGCGGAGAAGGCGCACTGGACGCACTGCCCTTGGGCGCCTGCCCGCCGTTGCAGTTCCCCGACGAAGAACCCCTCTGGGACGAGGGCACCGGCGGCGACTGGTACGGCTGGGTGGCGGGTGAATCGGGTTGGGTGCGCCAGATCCGGGCGATCGCGAAGGCGTCGGGACGTCCGCTCGCCCAGATGTCGCTGATGGGCTACTGGAAGAAGGGCGTCGCGCTGGGCTGAGGTGGCACGCGGGTCGTCAGTGGCGCAGTAGGCCCTGGCAAGGTCATCGCCGAGCGCGGGGACGAGGGCGTCGCACAGGTGCCGGAACTGAACCGGGCATCGGCCGCGCCCGCACCGAACAGTTCACGCGCACGTCACGTGCGCTGCACCGACGCGAAATCCGGACGCGAAACCGTTGCGGCGTGGCGATGGACGTGCGCGAGGTCGTGCAGGTGGCGCAGCCCACCCTCATCCAGCCCCTGGAACTGTCCTCACCACAGGTCGCGCCCGACCTCCGCGCCTGGATGGGGCTGCTCGACCCGGCCCTCCCGCTGAGCGAGCTGACGATCCCGGGATCACACAATGCCGGTGCCACGCACGGCGGACGCTGGGTCTCCTGCCAGCACCACGCGATCGCGGAGCAACCGGCGATGGGCATCCGCTTCCTCGACATCCGCGTGCGCGCCCACCGCGGTGGCCTGGGGATCTTCCACGGCGCCCACCACCAGCGCCTGGACCTGGACGACGTGCTCACCACCTGCGCCAGCTTCCTGCGCGCCAACCCCACCGAGTCGGTGCTGGTCTGCCTGAACCAGGAGGGNNGCCTCGGCGCGGCCGACCTCTCCCGCCGCTGGGCTCCCTACCGGGCTCGATTCCGCAACCTGCTCACCGAAGGCGGGCACGCGCCAACGCTCGCCCAAGCCCGCGGACGCATCATCGTCGTCACCCGCGACCCGGCCTTCACCGGGCTGGACCACGGGTCCTTCGTCGTGCAGGACGACTGGCACATCCCGGGTCCCCGGGTGTGGGCCGCGCGCAAGTGGCCCGCGATCAGCGACCAGTTGCGGCGCGCCCGCGCGGCCAAGGGTGACGGACGGATGTGGAGCTGCTTCACCTCGTCCACCGGGTGGGCCCTGCCGCCGATCCCCGCCGCCAAACTGGCGCACCGGCACCTGCGCCAGCACTTCTGCGAGCTCACCCCCTCTGTTGGGGAGCGCAATGGTGTGGTGCTGGTCGACTTCGCCGAACCGGAGCTGGTGTCGATGCTGGCCGGGCGCAACCACGGGGTTGGGGTCTGACACCCGGTCAATGGTGAGGCTGGCCGCAGGGCACTCTCGACAGGCTCGTGGAATGTTCGGGGTGCCGGCTCGGGGAACGTGGACGGCAGCTTGGGAGGCAGTAACCCCTAGGGTTTCCCCCATGACGACACCGAGTATCGCGCTGGCGGTGATCAGCTACCGCCGCACCGAGCAGCTGGCCCGACTGCTCGCGTCCCTGCAACGCCAGACTCCGGCCAGCGAAGACGCCTGGACCGCCCGGATCGTCGTCGTCGACAACGATGCCGAGGGCTCCGCCCGCGAGGTCGTCGAAGCCTCCGCCGGACCGTGGCCCGTCAGCTACGCCATCGAGCCCGAGGCCGGCATCCCCTTCGCGCGCGAACATTCCCTGGACCTGTGCCAGGACGACGAGGCCATGGTCTTCGTGGACGACGACGAGTTCGCCCCCGACGGCTGGCTCGATCGCCTGGTCACCGCATGGCAGACGAGCGGTGCCGACGTCGTCACCGGCCCCGTCCGCGGGATCCTGCCCGCCGATGCCCCCGAGTGGGCCCGCCACTGCGACGTCTACACCAGCGTCGGCAAGCACGCGACGGGCGACCAGCTCCCCCACGCCTACACGAACAACACCCTGGTGTCACAGCAGGTCGCCAGCACCGTCCGTCCCGGCTTCGACCCAGCCTTCCGCTTCACCGGTTCCAGCGACCTGAACTACTTCCAGAAGGTGCGCCGCGCCGGGTTCACGATCGTGTGGGACGACCAGGCCGTAATCGAGGAAGAGGTGCCTGCCAGCCGGGTATCCCTGCCGTGGTTGGCGAAGCGCGCCTTCCGCTCCGGCGCCGGGGACGCGATCAGCCGCCGCCTGCTGCAACCCGGCGCGAAGGGCACCGCCATCGCCGCAGCCATGGGATTCGCCCGAATCGGCAACGGGGTCGCGCTCACCATCGCAGGCGTGCGCGACCCCGGTCGCCGGATCAAGGGCGTGCGCCGC
>DGKN01000151.1:0-1393 GCA_002387005.1 Propionibacteriaceae bacterium UBA4569 | reverse complement strand
GCTGCCGCCACACCTGCGGGTCCGAGTGGGCGAGGATGCGCTCCGCCGCCTGCTCCGGGGTGTCCACCACCCAGTCGCCGTAGAGCTTGCGGGCACCGCCGTGGCGCGCGTACACGGGCCAATTGCGGATCACCGGCACCGCCTGCGCGGCCACCATCTCCAGGACGCCGATGTGCCAGGACTCGCGCAGGCTGGTGCTCAGCGCAAAACCGACATCACGCAGGTGGCGCGGCAGGTCCTTGGTGAAACCCACGTACTCGATGGCCTCCGAGACGTCGTCGCGCAACACTCGCTCACGGAAGGCGTCGGCATAGGCGTCCTCGCTGGCCCGACGCGCATTCTTGGGCATGTCAGCGCCGATCAGCTTCAACCGCCAGGTTGGGTCGGTCTGGCGCAGCAGAGCGAGCACCTCGACGGCCCACAGCGGGTCCTTCACCTTCTGCGCCCAGCCGACCAGCGCCAGGGTCCGCGGCGCCTGCTCGCTCGACTCGGCCGGGAAGCGGTCGAAGTCGACGGTGTTGCCGATGACGTGCTGGCGCACGCCCTCCAACTGCGCGCCGATCAGCGCGTTGACCGAGGCCTGCAGGTGCTCGCTGACGAACACGACGTCGTCCACCCGCGACCAGTCCATCAGGAACTGCCACATGCTCAACGAGTCGACGCCGTGGAAGCGCACCACCAGGCGGGTCTGCGGTTCGGCCATCAGGCTCGTCATCACGGCGCCACGATCCACCCAGTCGGTGAACACGACGTCGCGGGCCCGCAGGATCTCCTCCAGGTCCGGACGGACGGTCTGCGGCTCGCCCAGGGCGACCTGCAGCCGGGCCGCGATCTCCTCCGGCCCGACGCCACGGGTGCCCAGCGCGGACGAGATCTCCTGCAGGGGCAGCACCTCGACGTCCGCGGCGTCGTCGACCGAGGCCACGACACCGTCGGCAAACTTCGGGAAGCTGCCCGGGATCACGAGCACGGACGGGCGGTGCTCGCCAGCATTGCGACCCGAGTCGGCCTGGCGCTGACGCGGCGTGGTCAGCAGGGTCCATACCCGCGAGCCCTGCAGCGGGGCGAGCAGGCGGTCGGGGCCGATCACCAGCGGCGGCTCGGCGACATTGGTCTGGACGTCGTTGTGGAAGAGCACCTCGCAGACCAGGTTGGCCAGCCACACGGCCCGCGCGACGTCATCATTGTCCAGCGCCCGGTCCGCAGCCTGCATGGCCGCGGTCGTCGCCTGTTCCCAACCCTCGGGCAGGCCGGGAGTCCGGGCCATCTGGGAGAGCATGCCCAGCAGTTCGAAACCGTCCTCGACGAGTGAGTCGGCGAACACTTCCCGGGCGATCTCCAGCACCTCGTCCGCGGCAGCGAGCCGGGTGCTCTTGACCAGGCGCCAGACGAC
>DGKN01000081.1 GCA_002387005.1 Propionibacteriaceae bacterium UBA4569 | reverse complement strand
CGCTGGAGCGCCTCGGGGAGCTCGGCCACGCCGTCGACCGGGGCCGCTGGCAGTCGGTGGGCGTGACCTATCCGGCCCAGCCGGTTGCCGGGGCGTCGCACCCCAGCGAGCACTGGCGCGAGCTGGTCGACTGGTTGGGCGCCTGACCGGACGGCCCTGATCGGCACACCCCTGTCCGCGGCGCACCGGCGGTGAATAGGGTGGAGCCATGCAGACACCGGTTGATGCCACCTCAACGTCCGCCTGGGCGGAACTGACCAAGCTCCACGACGCCTTCACTCCCGACCTGCGCGGCGCCTTCGCCGCCGACCCCGAGCGCGCGTCCCGCTACTCCTNNCAAGAACTTCCTGGACGACGAGGTGCTCGCGGCCCTGCTCGAGCTGGCCGAACAGGTCAAGCTCCCCGAGCTGCGCGAGGCCATGTTCACCGGCCAGCACATCAACGTCACCGAGGACCGCGCGGTGCTGCACACCGCCCTGCGCCTGCCGCGCGACGCCGAACTGGTCGTCGACGGCCAAGACGTCGTCGCCGACGTCCACGAGGTGCTCGACAAGATCTACGTCTGGGCCGAGAAGGTCCGCAGCGGCGAGTGGAAGGGCGTCACCGGCAAGCCGATCACCACGGTCGTGAACATCGGCATCGGTGGCTCCGACCTGGGCCCGGTCATGGTCTACGAAGCGCTCAAGCCCTACAAGACCGGCCCGGACGCGCGCTTCATCTCCAACATCGACCCCAACGACTGCGCCGAGAAGGTCGCCGACCTCGACCCCGAGCAGACGCTGTTCATCGTGGCGTCTAAGACCTTCACCACGCTCGAAACCCTCACCAACGCCCGGATGGCGCGCGAGTGGCTGCTCGGCAAGCTGGCCGAGTCGGGTGCGATCGACGGCTCGGACGAGCAGGCCACCGGCGCCGTCGCCAAGCACTTCGTCGCGGTCTCCACCGCGCTGGACAAGGTCGCCGCCTTCGGCATCGACCCGGAGAACGCCTTCGGCTTCTGGAACTGGGTCGGCGGACGCTACTCGGTCGGCTCGGCCGTCGGCACGGCGGTGATCGTCGCGCTCGGCAAGCAGAACTGGGAGAACTTCCTGGCCGGCATGCACGCGATGGACGTCCACTTCCGCGAGACCGAACCGGGCAGGAATGTCCCGTTGCTGATGGGCCTGCTGAATGTCTGGTACACCAACTTCTTCGGGGCCGAGAGCCACGCGGTGCTGCCCTACGCGCAGTACCTGCACCGCTTCGCGGCGTACCTGCAGCAGCTGACGATGGAGTCCAATGGCAAGCGCGTCCGCTGGGACGGCTCGGAGGTCACCACCGGCACCGGCGAGATCTTCTGGGGCGAGCCCGGCACCAACGGCCAGCACGCCTTCTACCAGCTGATCCACCAGGGCACGAAGCTGATCCCGGCCGACTTCATCGCCGTCGCCAACCCGGCCCACCCGGTCAAGGACGGGGAGACGGACGTCCACGAGCTCTTCCTCAGCAACTTCTTCGCCCAGACCGCGGCCCTGGCCTTCGGCAAGACGGCCGACGAGGTACGTGCCGAGGGGACGGCCGAGGCGATCGTCCCGGCCCGCACCTTCCCGGGCAACAGGCCGACGACCTCGATCATGGCCTCGTGGCTGACCCCGGCCGTGGTCGGTGAGCTGATCGCCCTGTACGAGCACATCACCTTCGTCGAGGGCATCGTGTGGGGCATCGACTCCTTCGACCAGTGGGGCGTCGAGCTCGGCAAGCAGCTGGCGCTGCAGATCGCCCCGGCGGTCCAGGGCGACCAGGACGCCAAGGCGAAGCAGGACTCGTCCACCCAGGGCCTGATCGACTACTACCTGGCGCACCGCGAGAACTGATCCATCACGAACGTAAACCGCGCCGCCACCCAACAGGGGTGGCGGCGCGGCTGGCGTTGCTGATGCCTCGTTGCTGATGCCTCAGTAGGCGCCGTTGCTGAACAGCACGGCCTTCACGGTCTGGGCCATGATTGACAGGTCCTGGGGCATCGACCAGTTGTCGACGTAGTACAGGTCCAGGCGAACCGTGTCGTCCCAGCTCAGGTTGGAACGGCCGGAGACCTGCCACAGGCCGGTCAGGCCCGGGCGCACCTCGAGGCGCCGGTTGACGTGCGGGGCGTACTGGGCGACCTCGCGGGGCAGCGCCGGACGCGGACCGATCAGCGACATGTCACCTCGCAGCACATTCCACAGCTGGGGCAGTTCGTCGATCGAGAAGCGACGGATGAAGTTGCCGATCTTGGTGATGCGGGGGTCCTTCTCCATCTTGAACATGACGGAGTTCGGGCCCTGGTTCTGCAGGGTCTTCAAGATCTCCTCGGCGTTGGTCACCATGGAGCGGAACTTGAGCATCTGGAAGTGCTCGCCGTAACGGCCGACGCGGGTCTGGCTGAACAGGATGGGGCCGCCGTCGTCGAGCTTGATCGCGATCGCGGTGGCCAGCAGGATCGGGCTGGTCAGCAACAGCACCAGCGCAGCGCCGACGACGTCGAAGGCGCGCTTCATCCAGCGTCCAGCCTTCTGGGTGCTGGGCGGCTCGACGGTCACCAGCGGCATGCCGGCCACGGGGCGCACCTGGATGCGCTGGGCGGCGATGTCGGTCAGGGCGGGCGCGACGATCATCTGCGCGCCGTGGGACTCCAGCGCCCACGCCATCCGGCGGAAGCCACGCGAGGACGGGAAGGCGCCCTCGCCGAAGATCACCGCGTCGACGTCGCGGGACTCGACGATGTTGATGGTGTCCTCCGGGGTGCCGAGCACCGGGAGGCTGAGGTCGGAGGTGTCCGAACCGGCGGGCACGAGCGCGCCGACGAGGTAGTAGCCGAGCCAGTTCTCACGCTGGGTGACCGACTGCAGTTCCTTGACGTGCTGCGGGTTGCCGACGAGCACGACGCGGCGGGTGAGCCACATGTGCCGGCGCAGGATGTGGATCGCACGGCGCAGCAACGAGCGGGTCAGCACCAGCAGGGGGGTGCCGATCGCGAAGAGCAGGACGTAGAAGCCACGGGCCAGGTCGAACTTGGTCAGGTAGCAGCAGATGCCGACGAAGGCGGCGGCCAGCAGAGAGCCGTTGAGCACGCGCGAGTACTCGTCGGTGCCGGCGCCCAGATTCTTGTCGCTGTAGGCCCCCGCGGCTGCCAGCGAGACCAGCCAGATGATGACACCGAGCGGCCACAGGTAGCTGGCGCTCATGCGCAGGGAGCCGTCGGACTGGAAGCCGGGGACCATGCTGCGGAAGGTGAGCGCGACCAGGGTCGCCAGCGTGACGGTCAACGCGTCGGCGGCGATCAACAACCACGGCGCAATCGTGCGCGACCGGTGTGAAATCCGGCGCGGGATCATCAGCCTGCTCGGGCTGATCTGGTGTTTCAAGAGCATGTCTCCACCCCTGTTGGTGGGTGGTAAATCAGCCAGACCACAGTTCGGCCCAGCGTCAATTCCCCCGAGTGACGTCTGCCTGCATGCTCGAGACTCGCTCGAACGCATCGGTCGCAGGGAGGATCCCATGCTCGAAACTCGGATTGCCCCCCGACAACCAACTGGGTTTCACTGTAGCGAGAGTGGGGGCCATGGCTCCCTCCCCCGTTCTCAGCAGGCCGCCAGATCGAGGGGTCTGGACACCCCTCGCAGGGGCCCGAAACCGCGTCTGTCCAGCGGTTCTGACCGTGCGGGCCACCTGGTTTGTGATGTTTGGTTGCGAGACCGTGACAAGACATTCTTCAGGTTTCAACCCGTCAGTCCGAACCGAACAGGTCCCGGGTGTAGACCTTGTCGGGGACGTCGGCGAGCTCAGGAGCCTGCCGGTTGGCGATGATCACGTCGCAGCGCTGCTTGAAGTCGTCCAGGCTCTTGACGACCTCCGAGTGGTAGAACTCCGGCTCGTCCAGGGTGGGCTCGTAGACCAGCACGGGGATGCCCTTGGCCTTGATCCGCTTCATGATGCCCTGCACGGAGGACGACCGGAAGTTGTCGCTGCCCGTCTTCATCGTCAGCCGGTAGATCCCCACCACTCGCGGGGCCTTGGCGAGGATGTCGAAGGCGATGAAGTCCTTGCGCGTGGCGTTGGACTCGACGATCGCCTTGATCAGGGTCTGCGGCACCTGGTCGTAGTTGGCCAGCAGCTGCTTGGTGTCCTTCGGCAGGCAGTAGCCGCCGTAGCCGAAGGAGGGGTTGTTGTAGTGGGAGCCGATGCGCGGATCCAAGCCGACGCCGTCGATGATCTGTCGGGTGTCCAGCCCATTGCGCAGGGCGTAGCTGTCGAGTTCGTTGAAGTACGCCACGCGCATCGCCAGGTAGGTGTTGGCGAACAGCTTGATCGCCTCGGCCTCCGTGGGGCCGGTCACCAGCACCGGGGTGGCCTCGTCGAGGGAACCTTGCCGGAGCAGGTCTGCGAAGGCCTCGGCCTTGGGGCCGCTCCCGCCCACGACGATGCGCGAGGGGTGCAGGTTGTCGTGGAGGGCGCGGCCCTCGCGCAGGAACTCGGGGCTGAACAAGATCTCCAGATCGGGGTACTTGTTCCGCATCGATGCGGTGTAACCCACCGGGATGGTCGACTTGATGACCACGGTCGCCTCGGGTGCGGTGCGGGCGACGGTGTCGATCACCTGGTCGACCGACGAGGTGTCGAAGAAGTTCTTCACGTCGTCGTAGTTCGTGGGCGTGGCGATGATCACGTAGTCGGAGCCTGCGTAGGCGTCCTGGGAGGTGGGCGCGGTGAGGGAGAGTTCACGTTCGGCCAGGTACTGCTCGAGCAGGTCATCGGCGATGGGCGCCTTGCGCTCGTTGACCAGCCGCACGCGACGAGCGTCGAGGTCGACGGCAGTCACGTCATGGTGCTGGGCGAGGATGACGGCATTGGCGAGCCCGACGTAGCCGAGCCCTGCGACGGCGATCTTCATGTTCGCGAGTGTAACCGCGTCGCAGGGTCGGCCTGTCGGATCAGAAGTCGGCGTCCTCCGGGGCGGCGCCCAGGCGGTTGCCGGAGTCGACGGAGTTCACCGCGTCCATCTGCTCGGACGACAGTTCGAAGCCGAAGACGTCGAAGTTGGACGCGATGCGCTCGGGGGTGACCGACTTGGGGATCACGACGTTGCCCAGCTGCAGGTGCCAGCGGATGATCACCTGCGCCGGGCTGACGCCCAGCTCGGACGCGATGCGCGCGATCTTCTCGTCCTTTAGGTCCTTCGACTGGCCCAGCGGGCTCCACGCCTCGGTGGTGATGTCGCGCGAGTCGAGCACCTTGCGCAGCTCGGCCTGGTTGAAGGTCGGGTGCAGCTCGACCTGGTCGACGCTGGGCGTGGCGCCGTTCAGGGCGTCCAGGTGGGCGGCGTGGAAGTTTGAGACGCCGATCGAGCGGGTCAGGCCCTCGGCCTTGAACTCCTGCATGGCGTCCCAGGCCTCGATGTAGGCATCGCCGTACTTCTTCGTCGCGGGCCAGTGGATCAAGTAGAGGTCCAGGTGGTCGAGGCCGAGCTTCTCGAGGCTGGTCTCGATCGCCTTGCGGGCGGCGTCCTTCTTGTGGGAATCGTTCCACAGCTTGGTGGTGACGAAGAGGTCGTCGCGGGCGATGCCCGACTCGGCGATCGCCCGTCCGACGCCCTCCTCGTTGTTGTAGGCGGCAGCCGTGTCGATGTGGTTGTAACCCACCTCGAGGGCCTTGGCGACGACGGGCTGCACCTCGGCAGGGTCCACCTGCCAGACGCCGAAGCCGAGCTGGGGGATCTTCACGCCGTCGTTGAGGGTGAGGAATGGAACAGTCATGGTGTTACCTCCGGTTGAGTACGGGTTCGACCCTAGTCGCGGGCTGGGCGGGAAACAGGGCTGGCGATGCCTTACGCCGACCGCTGAGCCTCGATCAGGTGGCGCAGGTATGCGAGCTGTCCGACGTGTTGGGCAACGTCGTCCAGGACGCTCACCAGCCGCACCGCACCGGTGACCGGCGGATCCCAGCCGGTGTCGACGACACGGTCCAGCGCACCCGGGTGGGCGTCGAAGGCGTCCAGCGCCGCAAGGGTGGCGCCGTGGACGTCGGCGTAGTAACCGAGCAGCAGGCTCGGGTCGGTGGCGCCGAAGGCATCCACCTGTTCGTCCGACATGCCATAGCCGTGCGCGTCGGCGGCGTAGGGAAGGGCGAAGCGATCCCGCCAGCCCTGCTCCCAGACGGTTTCGGCCGAGGGATCGACGAGCTTGCGGACGAGGTCGGCCACCTGCTCGTCCTCCACGCGGGCGAGGTGCCAGGCCAACCAGCCGGCGGGGTTCGCGCCCGGTGCCGGTCGCCAGGCAAGTTGGTCGGTGGTGAGGCCGGTGATGGTCGGGGGCAGGTTCTCGGCGACGCGTCCGAAGGCGTCTGCGAACAGGTCGAGTGTCATGGTCTCCTCCTGGTTCAGTTCCATACGTTCGGTTCCATGCGTTCGGTTCCATGCGTTCGGTTCCATGCGTTCGGTTCCATACAACGCCCGATGGCAGCGGGCCACCAGCCCCTTCGCCATGCGCGAAGAGCCGACGGGTGCCCGTGAAAGAATGTGCCCCATGTCGTCCTTGCCCTCCCTGCTCACCGAACGCGTCCAGTCCGTCACCGGCGTCGACCCCGAGATGCGTCCGGCCACCAAGCCGCAGTTCGGCCACTTCCAGTCGAATGTCGCGCTGCGCCTGGCCAAGGCCGAGGGACGTCCGCCGCGCGAGGTCGCAGCGTCCATCGTCGAGAAGCTGCAACTGGACGACCTGTGCGAGCCGCTGGAGATCGCTGGCCCGGGCTTCATCAACTTCCGCATCAAGGCCTCCGTGCTGGCCCGGACCGCGCAGGAACTGCTGGAAGACGAGCGCCTCGGCATCCCCCTCACCGAGCAGCCGCAGCGCGTCGTCATCGACTACTCCGCACCCAACGTCGCCAAGCAGATGCACGTCGGCCACCTGCGCACCACGATCATCGGTGACTGCTTCAACCGGGTGCTGACCGCGGAGGGTGACACCGTCATCCCGCAGAACCACATCGGCGACTGGGGCACCCAGTTCGGCATGCTGATCGAACAGATCCTGGAGGAGGGCATCGACGCGTCCTCGCTCACCCTCGCCGAGGCGGACGAGCTGTACAAGCGCGCCGCCGCCCACTTCAAGTCGGACGACGACTTCGCCACCCGCGCCAGGGCCCGGGTCTCGACCTTCCAGGGTGGGGACGAGGAGTCGCTGCGCATCTGGAAGCAGCTCGTCGACATCTCCAAGCCGGGCTTCAACGAGGCCTATGAACGGCTCAACGTCCTGTTGACCGACGACGACCTTGCCGGCGAGAGCACCTACAACGACGACCTGCCCGTGCTGGTCAAGGAGCTCGAGGAGTCTGGCGTCGCGGTGGTCGACGACGGTGCCCTGTGCGTCTTCGTGGACGGCTTCGAAGCCCCGCTGATCGTCCGCAAGCGCGACGGTGGCTATGGCTACGCCACCACCGACCTGGCGGCGATCCGGCGCCGGGTGCGCGAGCTGAACGCCGACCGCATCATCTACGTCACCGACGCTCGTCAGGCCGGTCACTTCGCCCAGGTCTTCGCCGCCGCCCGCAAGGCTGGCTACCTGCCCGACTCGGTGCAGGCCCAGCACATCGGGTACGGCATGGTGCTCGGCGACGACAACAAGCCGCTGAAGTCGCGCGACGGGTCGGCCTTCAAACTGTCGGACCTGCTCGACCTGGCCGAACAGAACGCCACGCCCGAGATCGCGCTGGCCGCCATCAAGTACGCCGACCTGTCGTCCGGGCTGCAGAAGGACTACGTCTTCGACCCGGAGCGGATGACCCAGACCACCGGTGACACCGGCCCCTACCTGCAGTACGCCCACGCCCGGTGCGCGCAGATCCTGCGGACGGCCGACTCGCAGGGGCTGGCCGTGGGGCCGATCACGGTGCTGGACGAGCCGGCCGAGCAGCAGTTGGCACTGCTGTTGTCGCGCTTCGGCGAGGTCGTTGACGAGGTGGCCGAGGCGCTGACCCCGCACAAGCTGTGCACCTACCTGTACGAGCTGGCGAGCGCGTACGCGTCCTTCTACGAGCAATGCCCGGTGCTGAAGAGCGAGGGCGAGGTGCGGGCGTCCCGGCTGGGGCTGTGCGCGCTGACCCGCAAGGTGCTCGCCAAGGGCCTGGACCTGTTGGGCATCGAGGCACCCGAACGCATGTGATGTGTCCCGCGTAAACTTACTTCGTTCTGGCTCAGCCATATACTCTCAATGTGAACTCCAATCCAATTGAGGCCGAGGCGCGCCCGCGAGCCACACGCCGCACCTTGGCTGCGGCCCTCACCGGGTTGGGGGTGGTCGCACTAATCGGGGACCGATCTGAGCGTGATTCCACTGGTTATGGGCGAGTGAGGGACGTCCCTCCACCTGCGGCGGCCGCAGGCTTTACCAATCGCGTCCTGTTCGATGATTTCGATGACCTTGCGACCATCGACATGAATTGCACTGGCAAAAATGGGTACATCTGGTACCCATCTGGTGTGCACCTTTGGAACATGTCTGATACCCCACGGGAGGCGATCGAGGTGCGGGAGTCAGTGCTGACCATCTCCCCCTTGACAAGCAATTTCAACATGCAGCTGGCGACGATGGATCCGAATACTCGTGCGGGACAGACTTTCGGCCAGGGTTACTTCGAAGCGCGAATCAAGTTTCCTTCCGGACACGCGGGTGTCCAGGGTGGGGGAATGTCTTGGCCTGCCTTCTGGTCCGTAAGCCAGTCGCTGTTCGACAACACGGTGGGGGGCGAGGGGTACGCGGAACTGGACTTCTTCGAGTCTGGTAACCCGTCAGATGTGTTCGGAGGCACGGTCCATGTCTGGCGCACCCCAACGGTCGAGTCTCACTTTCGGAACCCCAACGTCAGCACAGCCACAGGCAGTGATTTTTCCCAGTGGCAGGTTGTAGGCTGCCTTTGGTCCGCCGAGAAGTTTTCATGGTATTTGAACGGCGTTGAACTGAGGTCTGTACGGCGGACGGTCGATGGTGTGTTACCCGAAATGGTGGAAGATTCGACCTCAAACAAACGTTCGGACGTTAGCTTCGGGATATTCGATCTTGAAGCGGAACGACGCGGGATGAACGTCATACTTGGGACTGGAGTGGGGCGACCTTTCAGCATCGATTGGGTGCAACTCTGGACCGCCTGAGCGAGACATGGGGAGCCAGCTGGGGTCCCCAACCCCGTGAGGGATGGACGGGTGTCCAAGTCGTCGGGCAGCATGGAGGCAACCACTTCTAGACGCGGGCGGGGGCTCTGGAGCCCCGGCTCGAGAAGGCAGTCCCGATGCCGCTGCGCCGAACCCTCAGCCATGTGATCGCTGGTGTCCTCCTGACGCTGTGCATGCCCCTGGTAGGGATGCTGGCGATGCAGGCCGACCATGGGGGTGCCCACCCCACGCAGCAGGCATCCAGCGTGGGTGACCGATAGGCTCGCCGCATGGCAAAGCTGGTGTTGACGGCAGTCGCGGACGACCGGGAAGGTCTGGTGGCCGCCCTCGCGAGCGCGGTGGCAGACCATGGCGGCAACTGGCTCGAGAGCGAGATGGCCCGGCTGGCCGGCAAGTTCGCCGGCATCGTGCTCGTCGAGGTGGACGACGCGAAGGTCGACGAACTCGTGGACGCGATGGACGAACTCGGCACGCTGGAGGTGCGGGTCACCCGCGCCGATTCTCCCGCGGACGCCGACGGCGACTACCTGTCGCTGCACCTGGTCGGCCAGGACCGTCCGGGCATCGTCCGCGAGGTCGCCCGCACGCTGGCGGGTCTCGGGATCACCATCGACGAGCTGGCGACCGACACGGTGGCCGCCCCGATGGGCGACGGGACGCTGTTCGAGGCCGATGCCCGCATCAGGCTGCCCGAGGGCGTCGAGCCGGATGCGGTCCGTGAGGCGCTGGAGGCCATCGCCACCGAGCTGATGGTCGACCTCGACCTGGCCTGAGTCCTCCGTCCGTCGCCAGTTTCACCCGATCAGTCCCCGAAGGAACACATCAGCCCCAATCGACGGGGACTGATCCGGCACTCAGGGGACTGATCAGCGGAAACAGAGCGTGGACGGACTACTTGGACGCGTGCTCGGACGCGAGCCAGGCGGCGCCGATGATGCCCGCCTGGTTCTGCAGCTTGGCGGGGATGATCGGCGCACGGAGCTTCAGCTGCGGCAGGAACTTGTCCGCCTTCTTGGACACGCCACCGCCGACGACGAACAGGTCGGGCCACAGCAGCATTTCGAGGGTCTCGTAGTAGCGCTGCAGACGCGGCACCCACTCGTCGTAGCTGAGGCCCTCGCGCTCGCGGGCGGAGGCGGCGGCGCGCTTCTCAGCGTCCTTGCCGTCGACCTCGATGTGGCCCCGCTCGGTGTTCGGGAGCAGGACGCCGTCGTTGATGACCGCCGTGCCGATGCCCGTACCCAAGGTGGTCATGATGACGACACCCTCGGCGCCCTTGGCAGCACCGAACTGCACCTCGGCGACGCCGGCCGCATCGGCGTCATTGACGATGGTCACCGCGCGCCCGAGTTCGTCGGAGAAGAACTTCTCGGCCTCGAGCTTCTTCCACTTCTTGTCGAGGTTCGCCATGAAGGGGATCATCCCGTGCACCACGGGGGCCGGGACGGTGATGCCGACCGGGCCGTCGCCGAGCTGATCGGCGAAGTGGTCGACGATCTGGCCGACGACCTTCGCGACATTCTTGGGGGTCGACTCGGCCGGGGTCTCGATCCGCAGCCGCTCCGCCACGAACTCTCCCGTCCCCAGGTCAACGGGGGCGCCCTTGACGCCCGATCCACCGATGTCGATGCCCAGCACTGTGCTCATGGCGTCACAGTAGACCAGAGACGCGAGGGCTCGTCCATTGCCTGAGGGGTAACGTGAGGGACGTGACGCAGAGCCCTGCCCCCGCCACTGTGACGCTGGTTCGACGGGAGCGCCCTCGACGGCATTGGCTGCGCTTGTTCGCGGGGATCACCCTGGTGCTTGCCCTGGTCGCTGGCGTCGGGCTGCACCAGTTCGCGCAGCGGGTCGTCTACCACGCTCACTACGATCCCGTGCCAACCGAACAGGTGGACGTGCTGTTCGTGCTCGGCCCCTTGGATACGTGGCGTGTGGACTACGCCAAGGAGCTCATGAGCCAAGGCGTCGCGAAGAACCTCGTCCTGTCAACGCCAAACCCTTCGTGGGATCAGCGTTACTGCGGCCAGGACGCTGAATGGCCGGTCTACTGTTTTCCGCCCAACCCCTCAACCACCCGAGGTGAGGCGCAGAACCTTCGAGAACTGGCAGCCAAACACGGTTGGACCACCTTCACGATCGTCACCGTCGACGTCCACGCTGCCCGCACCCGATTCATCATGAAACGCTGCCTGGGCCAGGACATTCCAGTGGTTGGCGTGCACTGGCCCATGGAGGCCAACTGGTTGCGCTACCAGGTGCTCTACCAGCTCGGTGGGTACGCCAAGGAGATTGCCCTCGGCCGCTGCTGAGGGATCCGGGCCAACGTCAGTGCGTGACCGTGACCTGCTCGAAGGGCTCGGGAGCTGCGGAGGCTCCGTGCCACTCGGGGATGTCTGGCACGCTCGACGGCACCCACGACTTCGCGGCGTCGATGCGCGTCTCGATCGACGGTGTACGGATGGGCTCCTGCGGAAGCGAACGCCGGATGCCGAAGCCCATGTTGTACAGCTCCTCGAAGTAACGCTTCGACTGCAGGCTCATCAAGGACATCACGGTCAGCGCGACGGCGAGCGTGCAGGACGCAGTCGCGATGCCGTCCCAACCGAGGTGCCCGGTCAGGGTGAGGATGAAGCCGACGACGCCGAAGAACAGGCCCATCAGCAGCGGGACCCAGAAGGGGCGCCACAGGTAGCCGTTGATCAGCTGCCGGTAGGTGGTCAGTCGCGAGGTGGTCGAGGTCAGCGCCGAGCGGGAGACGCGCTGCTCCAGACCGGCCCAGGACAGCGTCGCGGGGATCTCGACGATTCGTGCACGCAGCACCTGCGCCTTGTAGATGATCTCGACCATCACGTCGGGGCCCTCGGCCTTGAGCGTCAGCCCGCGGACGAAGGGCCCGTCGTAGGCGCGCACCATGCCGGTGAGGGTCTTCACGTCGTGGTAGGCGGTGAAGTTGAGGAACTTGTTCGCCGCCTGGGACCGGACGGCGAGCGGCCGCGGCACGCGGACGGACGCGCCACCCTCCATGTAGGGGGAGGCGATGACGATGTGCGGGTGGGATTCGGCCCAGGTGTCGATCAGGCGCGCGATGTCGTCGACCGAGTAGGACAGGTCACAGTCGACGGCGACCACCACGTCGCCGGTGGATGCGGTGATGCCGGTGCGCATGCCAGCGCCGAGGCCGGCATTGCGGCGGTGGGACAGGATCCGGACGGGGGTCGAGAGCGTCTCGGCCGCGCGGGTGGCCACGCCGAGGGTGTCGTCGTCCGACCCGTCGTTGACGACGATGATCTCCCAGTCGAACTGGTTCTTTGACTGAGCGAGTTTGTCGATCTCGCGCAGCGTGCGCGCGACCGTGGCCTCCTCGCGGAAGCAGGGGATCACGAACGATCCCGTTGCCCGTGCGTCATCGCCAGCCGTTCCACGAACCGTGGACATGTGTTACCCCCTCGCGCCGCTCCCCCCCGGAGCAGGCGTCAACACTCCACAGGTTAGTGAAGGTAACCGCGGGGGGCACCGCTGAACCAGGTCCCAAGCAGACTTCTCAGTTGGTCATCAGGAGCGGCGGACGGCGGTGAAGGTGACGAGGTCGTCCAGCGGGTAGGGGATGGCGACGCGACCCAGGCGCCCGTCCAGCAAGGACTTTGCCCGGCTTCCATCCGGAAGGGACTGGCCCACCACGGTGGCGAGGCTCACGCTCTTGCCCGTCCGGCGCCAGCTGGTCAGTTCCAGCCCCCAGGGTTCGACCGCGGCCCGTATGGCCTGTTCGGTGAACAGCCAGAGCACGGAGGGAGGGCTGAGCTGCTGCCAACGCGATCCCGTCAGCCGCGCGGTGCGGGAGCGGGCGTCCCAGGTCTCGCAGACCAGCACCCCGCCCGGGCGCAGCAGTTCGGCCGACCGCTTCAACGCCGCCACCGGGTCGGGAAGGTGCTCAAGCGACTGAAAGAAGGCGACGGCATCGTGGGGGGCGTCCGGCACCTCCTCGAGAGTGTGGACGACATTCGCTCCCCGCTCCCGCGCGCGGTTGCCGGCCCATTCGGAGATCTCGACGCCGACGGCCTGCCATCCGGCCCGTTGAGCCTCGAGCAGGCCGAAACCGGTCGCCGAGCCGATTTCGACCAAAGAGCCCGGACGAGCGCCGGGGCCGAGCGTGGCGGTGAGCCGGGCGATGCGCTCTGTTGCGGTCCGGCGGTGCAGCTCCTCGTCCGCCTCGTAGTTGGCGTAGCCGGCGCGGGACCCCCCGTCGACGAAATAGCCCTGGTCATAGAGGCTGCGCAGGTCGTCCGGCATCGGGTCGATCTGGCCTGCGCCGCAGGTGCGGCAGACCAGGTAGTGGTAGTCGCGGCTGCCGGCAGGGCGCAGTTCGTCGCGGCCCACGTGCAGGCACAAAGGACACAGCGTTGGCATCGTCGCCCCCCGAGAACGGTCAGTTGCTGGCGGCGCCCTGTCGCACGAGACGGAGGGCCGCGGCCAGAGTGATGATCGTACCCAGAACGACCAGCGGAGCGGTGCCTGTTCGTGGATTCTCGTGCAGCATCCCGAGCCCGACCAGGATGGGCCACACGGTGCTGGCGAGGTACATGGCGCCCAGCGCCGTGACGGCGGGGCGCCTTGCCAGCCCCTTGGTGAGGAAGACCTGGCCGACGACCAGCCCGGCGGGGACCAGCAGGGCGTGGACCCAGTCGGTCGTACTCCATTCCCAGAAGTGCCAGAACACCCGTCCCGGGCTGGAGGCCAGCAGTCGGGCGCCGATCGCGCTGGTTCCGAAGCCGAGACCGCCCAGAAGCCCAAACCACGCCGCTGGCCAGCGGCCGCGCAGGAAGACAAGGCTGGCGGCCAGCGCTGCGAACAGCACCGGCACGGTCCAGGGGTGGACGAAGGTGGTCGGGCCCGGCTGCGTGGACATGCCCAGCATCGTGAGGCCGGCGATCATCCCGATGATGGCCAGCCCGTCCAGCCAGCGCAGCCGGTGCATGCCCAGCAACTGGCTGAGCAGCGCGGTCACTGCCAGCGCGGCGACCGACGCAGCCTGCACGAACAGCAGCGGCAGGTCGGTGCGAGCGGCGAAGGTGAGGAAGAAGCCGACGCCCTGCAGCATCGTCCCGTACCACCAGAACTTGGAGTGCAGCGCCCCGCCGTCGGCCTGGGAGCCCTTCGTCAGCAGGACACCGTCCACGCCGTAGGAGATGACGGCCAGGCCGATCAGCACGTACGACAGCGTCACGCGGTGCGCTCCCGGGCGGGCCAGCGCCGGTCGATCTCGGCGACGATCTCGTCGCTGACAGCCTCGGTGCGGTACGGGAAGTCGCGGTGCGCGAGCTGCTCGCGCCAGCCGGCGGAGACGTACCAGGCCTGGGTCAGGGTCTCGACCGGGTCGTCGTCGCCGAGCAGGCGGCACCACCCGTCCAGCAGCTCCGGGCGTTCGGTGGAGTCGCGGACCACCAGCAGCGGACGACGAAAGAGACAGGCCTCCTCCTGCACGCCGCCGGAGTCGGAGATGATCAGGCCGGCGGTCTGCTCCAGCGCCATGAACTCCTTGGGCGGAAGCGGTTCGATGATCGTGATGTCGCCGAGGTGGTCACCGATGCCCCACGCGTCGATGTTCTTGCGCGTGTGCGGGTGCAGCGGCAGCAGCACGGTGGTGCGCTTCGCGACGGCAGCGAGGCCGTCGAGCAGCGCGGTGAGCTGCGCTTGGTCGTCGACGGTGCCGGCGCGGTGAATCGTCGAGAGCACGAACATGTCCCGCTCGACGCCGTACTTGGCCATCACCTCGGCCAGTTCGTCGTCGGTGGCCGCCAGCGAGACCATCGCGTCGGCCAGCGTGTTGCCGGTGAGCACGATGCGCTCGCTCGCGACACCCTCGTGCGCGAGTTGGTCGGCGTTGGCCTGCACCGGGGCGCAGCACAGCTCGGCGACCTGGTCGACGAGGATGCGATTGATCTCTTCGGGCATGCCCCGGTCGTGTGACCGCAGCCCGGCCTCGACGTGGACGACCGGAATGCCCAAGGTGTTGGCGGCGATCGCACCGGCGAGGGTCGAATTGGTGTCGCCCTGGACGACGACGGCGCGGGCCGGGTGGTCGGTCAGGTAGCGGGTGAGCTCCTGCACGGCCAGCCCGATCTGCTCACCGCGGCTGCGGCCGCCGATCTCGATGTGCTCGCTCACCTGCACCCCAGCGAGGTCGTCGAGCACCCGTCCCCACATGTTCGCGTCGTAGTGCTGGCCGGTGTGCACCACCCGTCCACGCTTCCCGAGGGAACGCGCGATGCCGGCCAGCTTGATCGCCTCGGGGCGGGTGCCGAGGACGATGACGACGTCGTTCGAGCTTGTCTGCGTGCTCATCCTTGCTCAGGCCTCGCGGCCGCGGGCCAGCAGGTCGATCGAGCGTTCCTTGACCGGGATGCCCTTGATGCTCTCCGCGTGCTCGGCGACGTTGACCAGGTTGAAGGCGTTGTTGAACTCGTCCAGCACGAAGTCGAGCATCTCCTGCTTCTTGCCCAGCGGCATGTTCATGCCGGGGAAGAACTCCAGGCCGGGGGCGTCCTTGCCGTCCAGCAGGTCGAGCGGGTGCAGCAGCAGCGAGGGCTGGGTGCCGGTGGCTTTGCAGAAGGCCAGCGCGGCCTTGATGTAGGCCTTTGCGACGGGCATCGAATAGCCCGAGAGGTAGATGACGTAGGACGCGTGGATCGGCACCCGGACGAGCGGGAACACCGTCACGGGAACCTCGGTCAGCTGAACGGCCGGGCTCTGGACGCCAGCGGTGCCGTGTTCGCAGGGGGCCTTCCAGGTGAAGGGCTTGTTGGGCAGGGCGGCGTCCCACAGCGAGCCGAACAGGGCCTTGCGGTCCTTGCGCTCCTCCTTGGTGAGGCCCTTGTTGGTGCGCAGGTAGTACTGGCGGGCGAAGGGGCCGATCCAGGTGGCGAGCACCGAGCAGTCGTAGTCGTAGTCGAGCTCGACCAGGGCGCGCATCAGGTCCGGCGACATCGCGAAGCCGGGGGCGCGGAAACCGCGGGGCTTCGGCGCGCCGGCAGCCTGCAGGGCGTCCTCGGTGCGCTTGAGTTCGTCGCGCAGCTTCTCCGGGGAGTAGAGGTGCAGCCAGGGCTCATGCTCGTAGGAGTGGGAGGCGATCTCGCAGCCGTACTCGACGAGACGGCCGACGAAGTCGGGCCCGTCGGCGGCAGCGGCGTCGGCGCCGACCACGAAGACCGAGGGCTTCAGATCGTGCTTGGTGAAGCAGTCGACCATCCGCTCGCCCAGGATCGGCAGGTAGCTGGGGCGTTCCACCCAGTCCGCGTCACCATGCGTGCGCTTGTAGCTCCAGAAATTGTCCGCGTCGAGCCCCACGCTCGCCATCGGCTTGTTCATTTTTCCCCCAGTTCCCCGTGACACGCTACGTCCCCACCCTAGTAACGCGGGTTGGGTCGGGATGACCGAGGGGTGGTTGGACTAGGCGCTTCGCTACCGAGCGGACAGGCAATCCTCAGCCGATGGGGCAAGGAACACCTCTAATAGCCGAGCTTCTGCTTCCGCACGGGTAGCCATGCGATCGCGTCACGGACGCCGTCCACCTCGGTGAGTTCAGACCGCCAGCCCAGCAGCCTGGCTGCTCGGTCGCTGACGGTGTAGGTACCGGCGACATCTCCGGGGCGGGGCGGGCCCTCGACAACCTCGAGGGGCTTGCCTGTTGCAGCCTCGAAAGCAGCGACCAATTCACGGACGGTTACCCCTCGTCCGGTGCCGAGGTTGATGGCCACAGCAGGCTCGCGCCCAGTGACCTGGTCGAAGCGCTCCAGGGCGGCTACGTGCGCCTTGGCCAGGTCCCACACGTGGATGAAGTCGCGGATTCCCGACCCGTCCCGCGTAGGCCACTTCACCCCGGTGACCGTGAATGGCCGCTCCTCGAGCCATGCGTCGAGCAGCTTGCCCATCACGTGGGTGGGGTGTTCGATCTGCTGGCCGGTGCGCAGCCGTGGGTCCGTTCCGATGGGGTTGAAGTAGCGCAGGCTCAGCACTCGCAGCGCGCTTGCTGCCGCCACGTCGCCGAAGACCTGCTCCATCATTGCCTTGGTGCGCGCGTAAGGGCTCGCCGGAGCTATTGGAGAGTCTTCGGTCACGGTGAAGTTGTCGTCGGGTGCGTAGATTGAGGCAGACGAGCTGAAGAGCAATCGGTTGACGCCGTGGTCGGCCATCGCCGTGAGAAGGTCGAGGGTCTTGCCGACGTTGTTCTCGAAGTAGGCGAGCGGCTCGGCGACCGATTCGGGGACAACGATCTTCGCAGCGCAGTGCACAACGGCGTCCACATCCCCAGCGCTGAACACCTCATCCAAAGCGCGTCGGTCGGCGAAGTCGGCTTCGATGAGCGTCCGCCCATCGGTGAACTCGCGACGCCCCGTCGACAGATCATCCATCACCACCACGTCGTGGCCAGCATCGAGGCAGGCGGACGTGACTGTACTCCCGATATAGCCAGCACCGCCGACGACCAAGACCTTCATGTGCTTCCCCCTGATTTGTTTTGATCGACTCTCGCCGGAGCCAGTTTCTCAGAAAGTCAGACGACCAGTGTGTCCAGGGCCGCGTCGACCAGCTCCAGCGAGGCCTCGACGTTGAGAGTTCCCGTGGTGTTCTGGGCGGTTCCCACCACGTGCACGCCGGGAATGGAGGTGGTGAATGGGAGGGGTTTGCCAGCCCCGGGGACGGGAAGTGGGACGACGTGCCGGGCGCGGTTGATGCTGCTGGCCAGCACTTCCGGAGTGAAGTCGGGGAAGGCCTTGGCCAGGGCGTCCAGCATTCGCGCGCGCACCTCGTCGTCGGAGAGTTCGAACCACTTGTCGTCCGGAGCGCAGTAGTGCGGCAGGTAGACGAGGCTCGCGCCGCCGGTCTGCTGGGCGGGGATCAGGGCGTGCATGCCGATCACGCCGGTCAGCCCCAGATCGTCCACCAAGTAGGTGATGTAGCTGTCGTTCGGAGGGGTGGCCAGGAGGAAACTCCCGCACACGACTCCCAACAGCGGACGGCTCAGCTGTTGCCGCTCTGCGTCGGTGAGGGCGCCTACCAGTCTTTCGACGATGGGCGCCGGCGTCGTGACGAAGACGCGGTCGCCTTCGATCGACTGTCCGTCGTCGAGGGTGACACGCACCCCGCCCGAAGGCAGCGACTCAACGGACTGAGCGGCCACGCTAGTGCGAATCTCACCGCCTGCTGCCTGAACCCGGCTCAGCATCTCCTCGAAGACCGGGGCGTACCCGCCCGGCAGCACGCCGAAGCGATTGCCCTTCTGGTCGAGCATGGCCTTGACGAGGCGACGGAAGGTGGACACGACGAAAGTGGCCGAGACACGCTCAGCCTGGGTGCCGAGCTTGGCGCGCAGGATGGGTGTCCAAAAGGCCTCCATGGCGCTGGCCCCGGCCGTGGTGCGCAGCCAATTCACCGACGTGGTGCGGTTGGCGAGCTTCATGGGCAGGGCCAATGAGGCCGCGACCGAGGCGCCGATGCGGGCCCGGTCGGTCAACTTGAGCATCGGTCATTTGGCCATCTGCACGATGCTGGTCGCCGGGTAGCGCTNNTGACTGTGAAGCTCTCAGTGGCAGTCAGGCCACCGGCCGTGGGCGCCCGGTCGATCAGGGTGACATGGTGCCCGGCCGCGGCGCCGCGCAGCGCGATCGCCGCGCCCGTGGCGCCACCACCGACGATGATCCAAGTCTCCGGTGTTTGGCGACGCGCAATCGAAACAGTCGGTGTGGACTTCGGTGCTGGGTCGGTGCCGTGCATGGTTCGAGCCTAACCGGTGGGTCTGCTGTGGGTCGCCGGCGGGCGGGCCCAGCCACCATTGGGCTCACCCTAGAGTGGGATGGGGAATCATCGGGGGAGACGCCATGCGGGAATCGAGGGGGACGCGAGCGGCCACGTTGCTGCTCGCGCTGGTGGGGATGTTGCTGACGGCGCGCTACGCCTGGGCGACCTGGGTGGCCAGAGCACCCTGGGACGCGCGCTACCCCTACCAAAACTCGGTGCTCACGGATTTCAGGGACACGGTGATGCTGCCGTGGCGGATGATCTGGGCCGGTCACAACCCCTACGACCTGGCTGCCCACGACGCCATGTTCCCCTACTCCCAGGAGTTCAACCCCTACGGCCCGTGGTGGCTCAGCGCCACATACCCGATCGCCCGGATGGGTTGGGACGATGCCACGCTCGCCTACTCGATCGCGCTGGCGTTGGCCACGAGCTTGGCGGCCTTCGCCGCCGGTTGGTGGCTCTCCCGCCGGGCGGGGCAGTGGCAGGGCCTGGACGTGCCCCCCGCGCTGGCCGGGTTCGGGATGGTCGTGCTGGCCTGGGCCTGGCGGTCGACGTCCGTCGGCATGGGCCTCGGAAATGTCGGGGCCTTTGCCGCCCTGTGCGCGGTGCTCGTCCTGCTCGCTCCCGGGGCTTGGGGGAGTGCGATTTTCCTTGCCCTTGCCTGGGTGAAACCGCAGTACGGCATCCCGCTCGTGGTGGCGTTGGTCGTGATGCGCCGATGGCGTCCTGCTCTGGCTGGGACGGCGGTGGCCGGACTGGTCAGTCTGCCGATAGTGGTGAAGCTGTCCGGCCTGGCGGGAGGTCTCGGTGCTCTCGTGGGTTCGGTGTTGGACCAGACGGCCCAGGTGGGTGCCCGCACGGGCGGGGAGCCCTTGGAAGGGCGCGTCGACCTCGGCCTCTGGTTCGCCCTGCTCGGCGCCAGCGAGTCGATTGCCCTGCTGCTCGGAGTCGTGCTGGTGGCCGTCGTGGCGGCCCTGGCCTGGCGGGTTCGCCGGTCCGGGCGTCCCGGCGCGGCCTTGCTACTGCTCAGCCTGGCTGTGGTGATGGGTTTCCCCCATCTCCACTACGACTTGACGATGGTGCTGCCGGGGCTGGTGTGGGCGGGTCTCGAGCACTTGGGTCGAGTGCGGCGCGGGGAGGACAGGTGGATCAGTCTGCTCGTGGTCGCAGGTCTCCTGCTCGCAGCGCTGGGGCTGTTCCCCGGTGCCCTGTTCGTTGATGGCGCCGCCTTCTCCCGTGTCCAAGCGGTCCTGTTGCTGGTTGCGACCCTGCTCTCTGTCTGCTGGGGTCTGACCGCGCGCACCGCACGAAACGGCCTGAGCACCTCGGCGGATAGGGTGAGGGGGGTAGAAGCACGCTCAACCGACTCCCGCTGAGGCCTCGATGACATTGAAGATCTCCGCCGTTGTTCCGTCCGTGAAGCGACACGATGCGCTCGTGCGTCTCGTGGACGCGCTGCTGTCCCAGACCCAGCCTCTCTCTCAACTAGTGGTCAGCGTTCCGGACGAGGCGGTGGCAATCCCCGCTCAGCTCCGCGGTCGCCAGGGCGTGGCGGTCGTCACGAGTGGGAAGGGCGCGTCCCGTCAGCGAAACACAGGCGTCGCGGCACTGGACGCCGACACCGACGTCGTGGTTTTTCTCGACGATGACTCGGTTCCCCGAGATGACTACGTCGCTCAGGTGGAGGCTGTCTTCAGCGAATCCCAAGACGTCATCGCGATGACCGGTCGAATGGCCCGTGACGGCGCAGCGGAGAAGATCGAGTTGACCCCGGCTGAGATCACCTCGGCACTTGAGGCCTCCCATGACCTGGACGGCGTCGAGCAGCAAGAAACGTGGAACCAGCTGTACGGCTGCAACATGGCGATCCGATATGCCGACGTCGTGGCCACGCCGTTCGACGAGGAACTGCCCCTCTACTCGTGGCTTGAGGATCTGGACGTCGCAAGGCGCTTGGCGAAGCGTGGACGCTTGGTTCGTGACCCCCGCTGCGTCGTGGCACACCAAGGCAACGCTTCTGGTGGCCGCACCCAGCACATTCGCTTCGGTTACAGCTCAGTGGCCAACCCGATCTACCTGCTCAACAAGGGGAGTCTCCGTTGGGCAGACCTCGCCCCGCTGATTGTGATTCCGGTGCTCGGAAACCTCCGGGGGCTGCTAAGCAAGGAGTCCGATGAGCGTCGGGAGCGGTTGCGAGGCCAATTCATGGCCCTCACCGACCTCCCGCGACGGCGCATGACGCCCGCGCGCATCACCGAGATCTGATCGGGCGATTTTGTGTGCTTGGCCGAGAGCACGGGGTCTGAACCGCTGAGTCAGACCCCGTGCTGTACTCCACCGTCAGCGCGGACCCGCGAGGAAGGGGTTCCCAGGCGTTGCCTTCTGAGTGCCAGCCGATCCCGACCTCAGGCTGTAGTTCCCTGCGGCTCGGTTGCTGAATCCGGGGTCCGCCACAATGGACGAGTGGTCGTATCCCTGTCCANNCAAGCTGTCCGACGGTGAGTGGCGCCGAACCCGTCTTGATAAGCATGCCGACGTGCCCGGAGAAGTCGTTGCGCTGGTCGACAAGATCCAGCCGTGACGTCCCGGTCACGAAGCGCTGCTGCCCCTGCGCAGTGGCGTACGTGAAGTTCACCGGCCCGAAGCACTTGCTGTTTGACCCACGTGAGTACACCGCGGGCATCCATTCAAACGTGTCGCTGACCACCGAGGCGACGGAAGTGGTGCTGACGATCGGGGACTGATGCCACGCTGCCCCGCCCTTCATGGCCAGAAGGGCGACAACGTACTCATGGTTTGCCTCGAGCACGACTGGCTCGTCAAGAGAGGCGAAGACACAGGCGTTGCCGCCCACCCCCACCGCAGGAACGTGAGTCGAGGCGACCACTAGGCCGGTCGCAAGGTCGACGATCTCGACCGAAACCGAGGAGATGCCATTCTGCGGGTCCAGCGAGCCGTCGTAGTTCCAGAGAACGTTGTTGTCGCTGGTGATGGCACGGTTGATGGTCTCGATCAGTGCGGAAGCGTGCGACGCCACGACCTTGTTGGAGATCGCGGCAGCGTATGAA
>DGKN01000252.1 GCA_002387005.1 Propionibacteriaceae bacterium UBA4569 | reverse complement strand
GGGGCGTGCAACTCGCCAGCACCGGCACCAACCTCACCGAGAGCGACGAGCAGATCCGCACCAGCCACGCCGCCCACGACGGCCGCTTCCGTGCGCTGCTCACCGCCCCCCGCGAGGGCGCGCTCGCCCTGGAGTCGCAGGGCACCACCGAGGCGCTGCGCTGGTTCGACACCGTCAACCGCTGCGTGGTGCACGACACCCCCGACGCCGACAGCCCCGAGTACCGCAACGGCCTGCTGCTGCCGGTGCTCACCCAGGTGGGCACCGATGCCGACGACCTCGCCCGCAAGGACACCTGCCCCAGTTGCGGCGCCACCGACGCGATCCGCTTCCAAGGCGCGGCCATCGCCACGCTGCTCTCGGTGAGCCTGTCCANCCTGTTCGGCAGCGCCGACCTCGAAGCCCGCGACAAGAAGGCCCTGGTCTTCACCGACTCGGTGCAGGACGCCGCCCATCGAGCCNNGCCATCACCACCGAGCCAGCCACCCTGCCCGAGATGGTCGGCCGGGTGCTCGCCCAGGCCGGCGACGATCCCTTCGCCCGGTACCGCCTGCTGCCCACCGAACTCACCGACCATCGCAACTTCGAGAAGTTCTGGCGCGAGAAGCGGCAGAGCGCCGTGCCGCCCAGCATCCGCACCCGGGTGCGCGACCGCCTCGCCTTCGACGCGATGCTGGAGTTCGGCTTGCAGTCGCGCTACGGCCGCACGCTCGAACAGACCGGCAGCGTTTGCGTCGAGGTGGAGGCCGGAAGCCCCGCCCAACTCGCCGGCATGGCTCGGCGGGCCCTACGGCGTGACGACCAGGACACCCTCGACGACCACTTCGCCGGCCTCACCGACGACGACCTCGTGCCGTGGGTACGCGGCGTGCTGGAACGCCTGCGGGTGCAGGGGGGCATCGGCCACCGCTGGCTAGACCGCTACCTGCAGGAGGACGGCGCCCGCTACCTGATCTGGGGCGGCCGTCGACGCCAGGACGGCATGCCCGCCTTCCCCGCCGGCCGCTCCGCACCCGCCTTCCCGCGGGTCGGCGGCCAGCACACCCGCCACGAGCAGCTCGACAGTGTCACCGATACACAGAGCTGGTACGCCCGCTGGACCGGACGGACACTCGGCGTCGCCCCCGGCCACGGGGCACGTCTGGCCCGGGCCCTGCTGGATGTCATGGGACGCGAAGGCGTGTTGACCACCGTGCAGACGCGCACCCAGGCCACCGTCTACTCCCTGCCCGCCNNCCGCCGAGCGGGTGATCGTCCGCGCCACCAGCGACGACGAACTGACCGGCTCCCGGGTGCTGCTGCGCTGCGACCTGTGCCACGTCGTCCACCCGGGCAGCCCCACCACCGTCGCCCAGCTCGACGGGGCGCCCTGCCTGAGCGGCTCCTGCACCGGGCACCTGGCACCCGCGCCGCTGGAGGCCAGGAACTTCTACCGCACCTTCTACGGCACTGGTGATGCGCGGCGGATCGTCGCGCGCGAACACACGTCCCTGCTGGAGGACAAGAAGCGCTTGGAGTACGAGAACGGGTTCAAGGCCGGCACGACCGACCCGTCCGCAGCCAACGTGCTGGTTGCCACCCCCACCCTCGAGATGGGCATCGACATCGGCGACCTCTCCGTGGTCTTCCTGGCGTCCCTGCCGCGCAACGTCGCCAACTACGTGCAGCGCGTCGGACGCGCCGGGCGCGCCACCGGCAACGCGCTCGACGTCACCATGGTGCGAGGGCGTGGCGAACACCTGCCGCGGTTGGGCGACCCGACGTCGATGATCAACGGTCAGGTGCGTCCGCCCGCCACCTACCTGAGCGCCGCAGAGATCCTGCGCCGCCAGTACCTCGCCTTCCTCGGCGACCAGCTGGCCCGCAGCAACGACGACGCCGCGCACCCCCGCACGGCAGGGGCTGCAATGAGCGGAGCCGACGGCGGCTACTTGGCCCGCCTGGCGGACCTGGCCGAAGCCGACCCTGCTGGTCAGCTGGAGCGCTTCCTGACGGCGTTCAGTGGGCTTCGCCCCGAGGCACTGGAGGCGCTGACGACGTGGGCCACACCCACCGGCGGCCGCCACACCAGCGGGCTTGCCCAGCAGGTGTTCGGGGCGGCCCAGCGGTGGAGCAGTGCTCTCGAGGAGCTGCGCCATCGGCGCGCGCAGGTGGAACAGCGCCTGCCGCTGTTGTTGGAGAAGGCTGACATCCCGAATGCTTCCGACGACGACCAGCAGGCGCTGCGGGACGCGAAGGCCGCCATCAAGTGGCTCGGCAAGATGCTCAGCGAGACCAACAGCGAGTACTGGATCTCTGTGCTGGAGCAGTACGGGCTGATGCCCAACTACACGCTCGTGGACGACAGTGTCGCCCTCGAGGTGAGCATCAGTTGGCTCGACCCGGAGGAGAACACCTACGAGAGCCGCTCCGCCACGTTCACCCGGGGCAGCGCTCAGGCCCTGCAGGACTTCGCCCCCGGGGCAACCTTCTACGCCGAGGGTCAGGAGATCCTCGTGGACGCCATCGACCTCGGTCGCAATGGCGAAGCGATCCACGAATGGGTGGTCTGCCCACAGTGTGGGTACAGCTGCGACCTCACCCTGACTCCGGGAGCGCCCAGCGAGTGTCCGCGTTGCCACACCACCGCTATCGCCGACGTCGGTCAGCACCTGGACGTGGTGGAACTCACCCGCACGTCGGCTGCCGTGCGGCGGGGCGAGACCCGAATCGATGACGCCCGGGACGAGCGAGTCCGCGCACGCTTCACGATCGCCGCGGCAGCCGACCTCGACCCCGCCCAGGTCAGGGAGCAATGGTTCGTGCAGCACACCGATTTCGGCGCCAAGTACTTCGACCGGCTGCGTCTCAACTGGCTGAACCTTGGCAGTCTCTCCCGACATGCCCCCTCGATGCTCGTGGCTGGCGAGGACTTTCACGCCCCGATGTTCCGCGTCTGCGAGGGATGCGGCCACCTGGATGACACCACCGGCAGTAATGGACGCTCGGAGCACCGGCCCTGGTGCCAGTACCGGGATGACCTGGAGGAGCACACCCGCTCCATCGCGCTGTCACGGTCGCTGACCACGCAGGCCGTCGTGCTGCCGCTGCCCATGTCGATCGTCGCCGGGGACATGTTTGCCCTGCCCAGCCTGCGAGCGGCGCTGCTCCTCGGGCTGCGCGAGCAGTTTGGCGGAACGCCCGACCACTTGGGCGTGCTGTCGATCAAGGAACCCCGCGACGGCAGCACCGGTGACGCGCTGCTGCTGCACGATCGGGTGCCAGGCGGCACCGGCTACTTGGCGGAACTCACCAACCCCAGCAATGTCTGGGACGCTCTGCGCCGCGCCTGGCAGGTCGTCCATGACTGCGCCTGCCAGGACGAGGACAGGCTCGCCTGTCACCGCTGCCTGCTGCCGCTCGCCGCCCCTCACGAGGCGCCCTTCGTCTCCCGAGCCACCGCGGAACAACTCCTACGCACGCTCCTGAACGCGCCGGTGGGGCACGATCCCGCAGACGAGATGAGTTGGCAGCTCACCCAGTCCGCACCCGTCGTGGACCTCAACAGCGAATCCCATCTGGAAGTCCGCCTTCGCACTGCCTTCGCCCAGCTGGCACGCCAACTTGGGGGCCGCGTTTCACAGCGCTACAGCCCGGGCGGAAACATCCTCGACGTCCAGATGGGTCAGGTGACGTACACGCTGACCCCCCAGCTGAACATGTTCGGCAGCAAGCCCGACTTCGTCCTCAGCGGCGGCGGGCGGCCGAACCTGGCGATCTTCACCGATGGCTTCACCTTCCACGCCACCAGCGCTCACAACCGGGTACGGGACGATGCTGAGAAGCGGCAGTGGCTGCGTCAGGCTGGAATTGAGGTGCTCGCCGTCACGCTGGCCGACATCAATGCCTTCGAATCAGGTCAAGCGGTTGCACCGCCCTTCTGGTTCAGCCAAGCCCTTTCGGCCCAGCTGCNNCAAGATGCGGTGCGCGCCGTCACCGAGGGCCCATTCACACTCATCAAGCACTGGATGGGTGGTGGCTCGCTCGACGTACTGGCGAAGTTCACCAACGCGGTGCCTTTCTTCTTCCGTCCACTGGGTTCGGGCGGAAGCATCAGTGACTCCGACCGGGTCGACGATGTCGCCCACGCGCGGATGCGCGGCGAGCAGCCTCCCGTTGGCACCGCCACCGGAGTCTGGTGGCAGGACGGGCCATTGGGCGTGCAGGTGCGGTTCCGCGCTGGACAAAGGGATAGTCACCAGTTCGACATCGCCGCCGTCCTCGACGACAGCGCCGAGGCGGTCGCGGAGTTGACTTTCGAGCAGGCTTGGCGGCGTTGGCTTCAGCTCGCCAATGCGCTTGTGTTGCGCAGCGCACCCCACCAGACCGCAATCCTCGGCGGAGTCGAGGCGGGTGCCCCGGTGGTCCGGGAACAGACAAGCCAGCCGGGCATCGACTTCGTCTATCCGCGGTGGGACCACGTCATCGAACTCCTCGGTGGCGAGACGCTCGCGCCCGAGTGGCGAAGCCTGGTTCGCGAACTCGCTGAGGCTGGTCTACCAGAGCCCGAGGCGGGCGACGAGATCGGCTCGCAGGGCACCATGGCCGACCTGTTCTGGCCGGACGAGCGCATCGCGGTGATCTTCGATCCCGCAGACGACGACCAGAGCGTCCTCGCTGAGGACGGCTGGACTCTGGTCGCCCCACGCACACAGGACATCCGCACGGCACTGGAGGCATCCCATGGCTGAATCGACACTGGTGATGACCAAGCAGGCGAACAAGCTGGACGGTTCGCTCAAACAGAAGGCATACACCTTCTTCGAGAAGCTCACCCGGGATGACGAGTCGCCCGGCCTGCACATCGAACCGGTCGCCAACTGCCGAGACCAGCGCGTGCGAACGGGGCGGGTAGACCAGCAGTTCCGCGCAGTCCTGTTCAAGCTCACCGGTGAGGGGCGCAACCACTACGTCATCGAGGGCATCTACAACCACGACGAGGCGTACGTGGTGGCCTCGTCGGTAGAGCTCGCGGTCAACCCAATCAATGGCCTACCTGAGATCTCGCGCGCCGAGCCTGGGCTGGGACAGACCGAGCCTGCTGTTTCCCCTGTGTCGCCCACCCCCGAGCCTGTGAAAGCCCCGCCTCTCATCACGGCATCGCGCGCAGAGCTGGTGGACGAGCTCGGCCTGCCCGAAGACCTGGTGGCCCAGGTCATCGCCATCACGAATGAGGACGAACTGCTCGACCTCGCCGCCCAACAGCCGGGGTGGCAAGGAGCCGCGTTGGTCGACCTGGCGGCAGGCCAGAGCGTCGACGCGGTGAAGCAGACGCTATTCGCCCCGGTGGCCGAACAGGACACTCCCCCGGTTTCGGTGGAAGCGGTCGAGGAAGGATCGGACGCCGAACTCCTGCAGAGCCTGAGGCGCCCAGCGGCCACCATGGAGTTCGCCACCATCGACGGGGTCGAGGAGCTTCGCCGCGTCATCGAGAACGAAGACTTCGGTGCTTGGCGCATATTCCTGCACCCCACCCAGCGGCGCTTCGTAGACCGACGCTGGAACGGCTCGTTCCGGCTCGGCGGCGGCGCGGGCACCGGCAAGACTGTGGTCGTGCTGCACCGAGCGGCCTCGCTGCTGCACGAGAACCCCGACGCACGGGTGGTGGTGACCACCTTCACGACCAACCTCGCCCAGGAGTTGCAGCGGGGTCTGCAGTCGCTCGATCCCGACCTTGTCGTGACGAAGACTCTCGGAGCTCCTGGGGCATTCATCGGCGGCATCGACGCGCTGGCCAGCGCCGTCATCAAGACCGCCGGACCCAACATCGCAGAGGCTGCTGCCGCCATCCTCGGCACCGGACGCACCGACCTGACCCGTCGTACGACCAGCAGCCTGTGGCGCGACGTGATGGAGCAGGCCGGCAATTCCCTTCCTCGTCATCTGGCCCACCAGCCGCTGTTGGTCGGCGAGTACGAGCAGGTGATCCTGCCCAACACCATCACCACGCAGGACGAATACCTCAAGGTGCGGCGGCCGGGACGCGGCGTCCGACTCAACCGCGCCGACCGGGCAGCCATCTGGCGCGTGGTGGAGCAGTACCGGCTCAAGAGTCGTTTGGCCGGCACGATCGACTTCACCGAGGCGGCGGCCATCGCCGCCAAGCACGTTGAAGCCCACCCTCCAGTGGCCGACCACGTGCTCGTCGACGAAGGGCAGGACTTGTCCCCCGCGCACTGGAAGTTGATCCGGGCACTGGTGCCCGAGGCACCAAACGACATATTCATCGCCGAGGACTCCCATCAGCGCATCTACGGGCCGCGTCTGGTGCTGTCGCGCTATGGCATCAAGACCAAGGGGCGTTCGTCCCAGCGGCTGACGCTGAACTATCGGACGACTGCGCAGATCTTGCACTGGGCAACTGGCGTGCTCGCTGGGGGCACTTATGTCGATCTGGACGAGGACGATGAGAGCACGTCGGGCTACCGCTCCGCCCGCAGGGGCCCGAAGGTCATCACCCATCGCGCCGCGTCACAAGTGGACGAGATGCAGTTCGCCGCCGACACAGTGCAGCACTGGGTCTCCGACGGTTCAGCGGGAGAAACCGTGGCGATCCTCGTTCGCGATCGCAGCCAACGAGAGCGTCTTGCGACTGCGCTGCATGAGCGTGGCGTGACCGTCCGGGCTGTCGATCGCGAGGCTGTCGGCCCGGGCGCCCCGGTGATCATGACCATGCACCGGGCGAAGGGCACCGAGTTCAGCAAGGTGCTGCTCTACGGCCTGTCGTCCCGCTCGATCCCCATGGGCCTTCGGGAGTACGAGTTCGATGCCCAGGAGAAGGACGAAGCCCTGCTCAGGGAGCGCTCACTGCTGTACGTGGCCGCGTCTCGAGCCCGGGACGAACTTGTCGTCAGCTGGACGGGGGAAGCAACCCCCTTGCTGGCGGATGACGTCGCAGATGCCCAACACAGCTGAACCGTGAATCAAATACATGGGGATGGGCCGATCTTCAGCCACTTACGGCGCTTGATATCGCAACGTCCTCACCATTGCCAGACCACCTCGAGTACGGAGCCAGCATGGAGATCGACGACATTCTTACCTGGACACTCACGAGCGAGTGCCCCATCCCCGCAGATCTGGCCCCGATCCTCATCCAGAACGAGAAGCCCGTCGCCGCGTTCAAGACGCTGCGCGACACTGCCAAGCAGGTGGACGTGCGGCGCTTGGACAACCTGATCAGCTGGGCTGTTCTCAACCACTGATCGTCCGCCGCCCTAGGCATGGCGAAGGACAACCGCGCAGATGCCCCGGATTTGTCCTCACCCGCCGGCTGACTCTTGTCCGCCGAACCGCTCCCGTAGTTTTCCCAGAGTGAACTCGTCCCGGAGTTTGCATGCGCTGTTCTGGTTCGCGAACATGCCCTTCACCCAGAAGGCCTGCTCAATGGGCAAGGTCTCGCTCCACCGGACCGGTACCATCCACTCGGCAAGGTCGTCGTCGAGGCCGTCCCCGGGGAAGCCGTACTGGCCCGAAACCACCTCGACGAGTGGCCGTGCCACCCCATCCACGATGGTGGTGGCCTGATCGAACCGTTGGGGCTCGCCNNCGTCCGACTGTAGAACGGACCGCCGCCGGCACTGACGAAGCCAAACTCGCGACCATCGGACCACTGGCGACCCCCTTCCTCGTCGCCGAAGGAGGCATACCAGTCAACCCCATTCCAGGCGGCCTTGGTCTTGGCCACCTTGCTGTTCACCGGCTCAGCGGTCTCTTCCTCGACCAACCAACTCCGGGCGATGTAGCGACGCCCGTCATCCTCCAGATGGGCGAAGAAGACCGCATTGATCGGCACCCCGAAGGTTCGCAAGTAGTTGACGATGCGCTCGCTGCTGTCGTCCAGCTGGCTCGCGACGATCGGGAGCTTCTGTTCGTCGTTGATCTCTTCGGGGAGGGAGTCGCCGCCAAACACCTCGGAGAAGCCCTCGGCCAGTTCCTTGCCCAAGTGCTTCCGGGCGATTTCAAGAATGTCGTCCCGGTCGAGCGTGCTGACCCACTGTGCGTAGTCCAGTGTCTGCGCCACCACGTCGCGCGGAGTCTTGTCCCGCTTGAGCTCCAGGACGTGCACCGCGCCCTCGCTGTCCATGCCCAGCAGGTCGATGTACTTCCCCTGCTTGGTGGGCACCTGACGTCCGAAGATCAGGAGCCGTTCACCGAGGAGCGCGGGATCAGCCGCAAGTAGCTTCTCCAGCTGTTTCTCCTGCGGCAGCATCGAAAGCCCCACCCTCCTCGGCGTGCTCCCATCGACCCGCCACAAACCCATCTCAACCGGCATTCCCACACTCCAGCGTCGTGCTGACTATGGTCTGCATCCTAGGAAGGACGACCAGCGGAACCAGGCCAAGGCACCAGCCATCAGCCACCTCGCAGAATCGGACTGGAGGAGCCATGAAATCACCCGAAGACAAGACCCCAGCCGAACTACTCGAAGGCATCCGGAGCCTTCACGACCATCTCGAGCAGACCGTCACCATCGACTGGCTCGGCGACGACAAGCGTCCAGACGGCGCCATCACCATGCCCTGGCCTGACTACCCGGACTGGCTCTGGTACGGCATCTGGGACGCCATCACCCTTCTCATCGATCGCTTGGGCGTGGCGCCGCCCCAGACGACGGGCTGGGAAGACGACCGCGCCAGCATCGCGACCGCGGGGCTCTCGGAACTGGCTCACCTGTTCCGTTGGTACGGCAATGGCGAGCGAATCTGCACCGGCCTGATCGACGAGGGCGCCACCGACGGCACATTCCTTGCCGCGTCGAAGCGCCTGCTGGAGCTGATGGGCTTGTGAGCCTGCAACGAGCTTCAGCCATCAGCTGTCGCGGCGTTGCCGGCCCGCCAGAGGACCACGTCGAGATGTCTTAGGAGGTGGCAGGTATCGCCCACGTGCACCCCTTCGGTCCCTCGTGCGGCCTCCACCCGCTCCCTCAGCTGCTGCACCAAAGCCTCGTCGCGCATGATCGCGGCGAACGCTGGCCAATGCTCCCGATACCCATTCCCCAGTCCGAGATACGCGATCACGACCCTGTCGCGCACCGGGAACAGGTTCGGCCGCTTGCGGGCGGTGACCTTGGCAGCGGTGACCCACGGGTTGGAGGTCTCCTTGCCGCCGAGTGTTCTCTTGAGCAGATCTTGCAGCTCGGCCATCGTTTCACCGCGCTCGGGAGTGGTGGGGTCCTCAATTCTCGCGTCTATCGGCAACTGCTCGAGTAGTTTCGAGATCTCACTCGACGCTGCTTCAACCCGCCGGATCGCGGCGGCGCTGATGCTCACGTTGAGCGTGGTCGCTGCAAAGAGGTCCATCGCCCCGATGGAGTTCGGACGGTTGTCGCCGAGTTCGAGAAAGGTGGCTCCGGCGTAGTCGCCATTGGTTCGGTAGTACTGCTGCAACCACTCCCCCGCATCCGGGTGTCCAACTGCGGCCCGCGCCTGGCTCACGGCGCGCTTGTTGGCGTCTTCGTTCGGATCCCACCCGCGATTGGGCAGGGATACCTGCGTCGGCGTCATTGCGTCCTCCTGGGGCGATCGTTTCAGCCATCCAATCGCACGGGCTCTGGAAGCGCGAAGCCGACGTGATCACGTCGGAACTGGATGCTCCCATTCGAATCCGGTACGACAAGCCAAAATGATTCGTTGTTGATTAGTTCATTTGGGTAGCCATCTGGCTTATCAACTTCTAGGCTAGGGGGACCCCAGTGAGGAGTGCCAGTGCCCCGAGGCCGACCGTCCCGTACAGCTGTCTACCAGCGTCTGGAGTCTGCCCTCCGCGAGCTGCGCGAGCGCTTCGGCGGGCTGCCCACCTCCCAAGAGGCCGCGTTCGTCTGGCGCGACATCTGGCACCTCGAGGCCCACCACTCGACGGCTATCGAAGGGAACACCCTCGTCATCCGTGAGGTCGAAGCGCTTCTGGAGCAGGGTCGCGCCGTCGGCGCCAAGCCCCTGGGCGAGTACATGGAGGTGAAGGGCTACGGCGACGCCGCGCTCTGGGTCTATGGCCAGGCGCGCCGCGAGGACCAACCCGCAGACGCCTTGGTGACGCTCCAAGAGATCCGCCAGATCCACCACATGGTCATGACACCGGTCTGGCAGGTGGCTCCTCACCTGGAAGCCACCGACAACGAGTCCCCCGGCTCCTTCCGCGAGCATGACATTCATCCCTTCGGAGGTGGGATGCAGCCACCACCGTGGCCACTCGTCCCGGCTCGACTCCAAGACTGGCTGGACCAGATCCGCACGATGATCGAACCCAGTGGCCCCGAACCCCTGCCAGAACGGCTCGCACGCGCACACACAGAGTTCGAGACGATCCACCCGTTCATCGACGGGAATGGGCGTACCGGGCGGCTCGTGCTCAACTTGTTGCTCGTCCGATTGGGGTATCCGCCTGTCGTCATCCTTAAACAGAGTCGTCCGCAGTACTTGTCTGCACTGCAGCGCTGCGACGACGGTGATCCCGGTGCGCTCGGCGAAATCTTGGCCCGAGCGATGCTCGACAACCTCAACCGGTTCATCCTTCCGAGCGTGGCTGGCCCGGCCAGGATGGTTCCGCTCGCAGCCCTTGCCGACGAACAGTTCAGCGTCGCGGCTCTGCGACAAGCCGCCGCGCGCGGCCGGCTCGAGGCCTATCAGGCCTCGGATGGAACCTGGCAGAGCTCGCGGCGAGCCGTGGAAGCGTACGCAGCAACGCGGGGACATCGTCGGCGGAGCGACTAGCGAGACACGAAGCTGAGCAGTTCATTTCGCTCCCGCCAGGGCTTATCAACTTCGTGGGATCGCCCCACCACAAGCACAAACAGACGCCGCGCCCCTCGGGGGCGCGGCGTCCACTCGTCCAAACCAGAAAATCAGCCAATCAGGCTCAGGATGATCCCCTGCGCGAAGTACACGACGAAGAGCGCGGCCACACCCCACAGCAGCGGGTGCACCTGGCGCGCCTTGCCGCGGAACAGCTTCACGAGGCAGTACATGATGAAACCGACGCCGATGCCGACGGTCACCGAGTAGCTGAACGGCATCAGGACGATGGTCAAGAAGGCGGGGATCCCGTCCTCGACGTCGTCCNNCGACCTGGCTCATCATCAAGAAGCCGACGAAGGCCAGCACGGGCGCGGCCGCCTCGCTGGGGATCATGTCGACGATCGGGGTCAGGAAGATAGCAGCCAAAAAGGCCAGGCCAGTCACGACCGACGCCAGACCGGTGCGCGCACCCTCCTCGACGCCGGCGGTCGACTCGATGTAGGAGGTGTTGGACGACACGCTGCCCAGGCCACCGGCCATCGCGGCGACCGAGTCGCACAGCAGGATCTCCTGCAGGTGCGGCGGCAACCCCTTCTCGTCCAGCAAATCCCCCTCGCCGCCGACGGCCACGACCGTCCCGACGGTGTCGAAGAAGTCGGCCAGCAACAGCGAGAAGATCGTCAGCACCAGCCCGAGGAAGACCTTCCAGCTGAAGGCCCCGCCGTTGGTGAAGGCGCCCAGCATGTCGACCTTGCCGAGCAGCCCCAGGTCAGGGCTGACGAAGGACGACGCGTCCGGCAGCTTCGGGACGTTCAACGCCCACCCGGTCGGGTTCTTCGACCCATCGTCCAGGAAGGTCGGACCGACCTTGAACACCGCCTCGACGATGACGCCGAGCACCGACGCCGTAAGGATCGAGATCAGCATCGCGCCGCGCACCTTGCGCGAGTACAGGAAGACCAGCAGCAGGAAGCCGATGACGCACACCGCAATCGGCCAGCCCTGCAGCGACCCGTTGACGCCCAGTTCGACCGGCGGGGGCCCGGCCGGCTTGCGCACGATGCCGGCGTCCATCAGGCCGACCAGGGAGATGAACAGGCCGATGCCGACGCTGATCGCGGTGCGCAGCGGCGGGGGCACGGCGCGGAAGATCGCGGTCCGCACCCCGGTGAAGACGAGCAGCGTGATGATGATGCCCTCCCACACGATCAGGCCCATCGCCTGCGACCAGGTCATCGTCGGGGCGATCGAGTAGGCCAGCATCGCGTTCAGGCCCAGGCCCGTGGCCAGGCCGAGCGGGAAGCGCCCCCACGCGCCCATCAGGATCGTGACCAGGCCGGCGATCAGCGCCGTGGCCGCCGCGACCATCATCTTGGAGTGGTCCACCGCCGCCCAGTCGACCTGGGTGTGCGCGGCGTCGAGGTACTTGGGGGCACCGGAGATCAGGTTGCCGAACTTGTCGGCCTCGGAGCCGATGATGATCGGGTTGAGCGCAAGGATGTAGGCCATCGTGAAGAAGGTCACCAGGCCACCGCGCACCTCCCGACCGATGTTCGAACCGCGCTGCGTGACCTCGAACCACCGGTCCCAGCCGGGAAGGTTGCCGAGGGTGGGGGAACCGGACGCGGGCACGCCGGAAGCCGTGGGGGATTTCTGAACCATGCGCCACATCCTAAGGAAGGCGGACGCGCGCCCTACGCTGGGTCCATGGACCAGCACCCACACCTCTTCGTGCAGGCACCTGTGCGTCCCCTCGACGAGGACGCGGTGACGGCGATGANNGCTTCGCCATCATGACGGTAGTCATGGGCCTGCGCCTGGATGAACTGCACACCCATGACTCGGCCTGGTGGTTCTGGACGGCCGTCGCGGGCACCGTGATCGGCGCTCTCGGGCTGGTCTACTGCCTGCGTCGCCGAAACAGCCGCCGCTCGGCCGACCAGCCCTGAGACAGAGTCAGTCGAACAAAACCTCGTCGACGCCGATCGTGTCGAACACGGGATCTGCCAGCTCGACCCCACGCTCGTCCGCGACGACGTCGGAGTGCCCACCACAACCGTGGTCGACGGCGACGACGTGCGCGTCGAAGGGCGAGAACTCGTTGGTGCAGGCACCGAACATCGTCCCCAGACCGCCCTGCAGCCGAACGAAGTAGGCGCAGCTCACGCACGCGGCCGGGGCCTGGCGGGAGAAGGCGTTGTCGGCACCCGACTCGCCACCATTCCAGCGCTCGGCGGCCAGCTCGCGTCCCTCGACCGAGAGCACGCGCTCGCGCCCCAGGCCCAGCTCCGCGACGACCGCGCGGGTCTGCGACCACTCGGCCGGGTCGGCGTCGGCGGCCATCTCGCCACCGGTGAAGCCGGG
>DGKN01000242.1:46948-47152 GCA_002387005.1 Propionibacteriaceae bacterium UBA4569 | reverse complement strand
GGCGCGCGGCTCGGCGCCGTCGGCGATGGCGTGGTTGGTGAGCGTGCCGTCGTCGGCCCAGCGGAACCGCGCGGCGGTGGAGACGTCGCGGTCGATACGGCTGAGCTCGCGCACCCACAGGTGCGTCTCGGTTCCGGGCATACTGCGGTCGGGCAGGGCGCGCAGGTGGCCGAGCGCCCCGAGCAGGCAGAGCAGGAAGTCGAT
>DGKN01000242.1:23412-46931 GCA_002387005.1 Propionibacteriaceae bacterium UBA4569 | reverse complement strand
GTCGACACGTCGGGCGAGGTCGTTGGCGGTGAGCGAGGTGACGGGGAGTGGGGCGATGCCGCGGCGTGCCAGCTCGTCTGCGGCGTCGCCTGCCCAGTCGTCGATGGTCAGCCGGGACTCAGTGACCACGCAGCCCTGGTCGAAGGTCTCGCCGAAGACGGTGGTTGCGAAGGCGACCATGTCGCCGGAGCGTTCCGCTGCGAGCCCCGGGTTACCACCCACTTCGTTCCCCGAGCCTGTCGAGGAGACCTTGTCGAGGGGATCACTGCTGCCCAGCGTGGCCGACGTGCCGACGGGCGTGATCCTGCCCAGGGGACGCCCCCACTCCTCCTCGGTGTGGGTGTCGGCGTCGCTGCCGCGTTCGGGCCAGTAGGACTTGAGGGTGAGTCCGAGCCGGCGCAGCAGCATGGCGACGTCGGTGCCTTGGGCTCCGTCGTAGGTGTGGAACTCGTCGAGCACGAGGTATTGGAGCGATTCGGCCGACTGTTGCCAGATGCGCTGGTCTTCGTGGCGCAGCAGCAGCTGGTCGAGCATCTTGTAGTTGGTGAGCAGGATGTCGGGGGCGCTGTCACGGATGACGGCTCGATCGGTGATGAGACCGGCCTCGCTGACGATCGTGCGGGTGCCGCCTTGCTCGCCGGTGTAGATGGCGGCGGTGATGCCGCTGGCCCGCCCATCGGTGGTGATGAACTGCGTGAGCCGCTGGGCCTGGTCGTTGGCGAGCGCGTTCATCGGGTAGAGGATCAGCGCCTTGGTGCCGGTGACGCCGTCGCGGCAGGCTCGCAGCACGTGGTCGATGATCGGAACGAGGAAGGCCTCGGTCTTGCCCGAGCCGGTGCCGGTGGTGACCAACGTCGGCTGGGGCCGCCCCACGGCGCTGTTCAGTCGGGCGAAGGCAGCGGCCTGGTGGCCGTGCGGCACGAAGCCCTCGGGCATCCAGTCCAGACCGTCGGCGGAGTAGCGCGGCGCCGGTGCGAAGGGCATGCGGGTGCGCAGGTAGGGGCCCTTGAAGATGCCCTCGTCCGGGTCGCGCAGGAACTCGTCCAGCGCCCGTTGGGCGTCGCCGTCGGCGAGCGCGAAGGTGGTGGTCAAGTAGTCGAGCAGGGCCTCCTGTAGCTTGGCCGCCTGACGGGGTGGGACGAGCTCACTCATCGCCTTGCGCCTCCGGTCTGAGGTGGAAGATGAGGTCGTCTGTGTCCAGGCCAAGCTGGTGGCACACGTTGCGAAGCAGCCAGATCTTCCAAACAGTTGAGGTGCTGGCATACACGTCGAGACCGTCGGCAATCTCCCGGTACGCCTTTGATCGCTCTTCGCCTTGGGGTCTTATGCGGAGGTCGGTGTACTTCTCGCTCAAGCGACGTAGATCGGCCGGACGGGCAGTATGAATCTCCTGCAGAACGCCAACCAGCATATCCTTCCAGCTCTTGACCGGATGAGCGACACCATGCAGCTCCCATGACTCAATGATTCGATTCGTGAAGTCGGCATCCTCACCCATCGGTTCGACATCCTCGGGCGGGCGAGGTGGAACGAAACTACTGACAGGCATCGGCCAGAACGTGAGCGCTTGGTTGGCGAGATCACGGCCGCGCTCACGCATCTGTTCTTCGGACCAGCTCTCAGCATTCCTGAGGAGCTTGTTGACCCGATAGGGGGAGTCGGCGAAGCCGTCCTTGCGCACGCGCTTCGATTCGAAGCTGTGGTTGGAGTAGTTCGGGTTGTAACCGGTGACGGTGAGGTTGCCCAACCGGTTCAGCCACGTGGCGTGAATGCGTTCGAAATCCGAGCCTAGTTCTGCGCGCCAAGCCGGGGTGAGCTTCTGCGGCATCACGTGTTCGATGCTGATATCGCCTTGGCTCAAGCGGTGGGCGATGTCTCGAACGTCCTTCGAGTCACCGTTCTCGAGAGATTCCCAGAAGTAGTTCCGTTGCTGAGGTGCAACGCGGTAGAAGTCGCGCGTGGTGAGGCTCTCGAAGAACTCATCATCGGTCGGGAAAGCAGCCGACCCTGTCAGGTGGGTGAGCCGGTAGACAACGGCATCCGCCCATGTTGCGCCCTTGGACACCAGCTTGGCCGCTTCACGGTGTAAGAGGGCGAAGGTCTTGCTGTGGCTGTTGGTGGCCATGCCGCAGGCCCATCGCCTCGCAAGGTAGGTGTCGACAGCAGACATGATGCGTGCCATGTCCGACATCGGCATCTGCCCGGTGCGGGCACCGTCCAAAGCCAGCAGGAGGAAGGGGAGGCTCACCGACCGATCCACGAGGTTGTGGCGCCTCAGGGTGCCGTCGACCGCGCTGTCACCGGTGGTGGCGGTGAGCAACTGCCGGAAGTGTCGTGCGAAGGTGCGCAGGTGGGCCAACGTCTGCTCGATCGGCCGCCCGAGGTCACGGTGCCATGCCTTGAACTCGACGTAGAGCTCGTCCATGCGCGGAGTGCGCCCGAGGCGAGCCGTGAGGAAATGGCGCACGAAGGTCGAGGTGTCGAAGTCGACGGCCTGTTCGATGCGGTTCCAGTACTCGTCGTAGAGGCGTTCCTGTTCCTTGGGCGACTGCCCCATCAGGATGTAGTTCCTGATCCGGTCGGCCTCGCTCAGGTCCAACCCAGTTGAGTTCAGGCTCTCGAAGATCATCTGCGCGTCGTCGTCGTGGTCGAGTTTCAGCAGCATCGTCTCCAGACGCTCCACCGCCTGCACCAACTGTTCGGCCCCCATCTCGCCGCGTGCGATGCGCTCGCGGAAGTAGCGGTAGTTCGCCGTGACATTGGAGCCCTGGTCGAAGAACTTCTCGTCACCGAACAGACGCGTGTAGGCATCGGCGTCCGCCTTGATGGGCTTCAGCTTCATCTTCAGCTCGGTATCAGCGTACTTCGAGTGCAGGTAGCGGTCGTGGATCTCCTCGTCTAGCCCTGCCGGCCCGGAAACGACCCCGTCCCGCAAACTGTGCTGCAGTGCGAGGAACAGCAGGTTCACGGTGGTGAGCCGCTGCTGGCCGTCGATGATGATCATCTCGCCACGTCGAGAGCCGTCCTGGTACACGATCGACCCGAAGAAGTGGGCGCGTCGGTGGTGCCTGACCAGGTCGACAAGGTCGTCGAACAGCCGCGCGCAGTTGTCGATGTGCCAGTCGTAGTTGCGCTGGTACACGGGGATGACGAGCGACGCCGCGTTCCCGTCGAACATGCCCACCAAGGGCTCAACGTTGCCGTGCATCAATTCTCCTGAGTGCTTGTGATGCCGTGAGCCGGAGCTGCGTTGAGGTCTCCGTATGGAACCAGAACAGCGGGTGTGGATACACCCTCGAAGTGCCGTTGCTGGTCGTCGAAGAAGATGTGTGGTTTGAGGATGTTCAGCACGTTCGCCTTTGGGAGCCCGCCCAAGAAGAAGGCGTCATCAACGTGGAGTCCCCAGGACTGGAGACTGCGGATGGCGCGCTCATGGGCTGGTGCATCGCGAGCGGTGACCAAACTCACTCGGAGGCGTCGCACATAGGAACGGTCGGCTTCCACCGCTTTGTCCTCGACTGCCTGGATCTTGTTGAGAGCTGCCAAGAACCTGTGCAGAGGCCCCGGTGCAAGCGGCTCCGTCGCCTGTTCTGCCTCGTGCTGCCGGTAGGTCTCCATGCCTTCTGCTTGATAGAGCTGTTCCGAGGAGTCGTCGGCCAGCACCCCGTCAAAGTCGAAGGCAACGCGGAGGGAGTCCCCATCGTGTTCGAGTTGCGCGCTACTTGGCATGACCTGTCCGGCTGGCTGGCCAGCTTCGATGGCGTGGCGTACGTCTTGCTCATTGGCAGACAAGAACAACGACATGTTGAACGCGGGCATGAAGTCCTCGGCGCCCAAGCCTTGTCGAAACACTGCCCGCGTGATGGGTAACTCGTGCTGCTGAACTGAGTCCATGACTCGCAATCCCGATGTGGGGCTGTTCCGGGACATCACGATCACCTCGACCAAGCCCGCCTGAAGCTCGTTCAGGCCCAGCAATCGCTGGATGAACGGGAAGGCGACGCCGGGGTCCAAGCGCTCGTGCTGCCGCTCGCGCTGGAACTTCTCATACGCGATGACTCCCTTCTCCCGGAACACGTTGTCGCTCTCGGTGAGGTCGAACAGCGCGCTCGACGCCACGCCCACAACCAAGGAGTTGCTCAGGTCAATTGCCACTTGGGGCCTCCATCGCGGCCAGCCGTCGTTCGAACTCGGCATAGGCGACGCGCATGTCGTGCTCGCGGTCGTAGGTCTGGAACGGCAGCTCGTACACGTAGGTGTTGCCGGCCTGGTTGGTGTGGGTGCGCTCGGGCTCGGTGATCTTGTCGCCCTTCTTGCGCCAGGCGACCAGAACCGGGTTGGGCACCAGGCGACCGTTTGCGTCGTAGGTGTACTCGTTGTGGTCGTAGCCGTAGAGCACGGCGAACTGGGTGCGGTACACCGTGCACAACTGGTCGGCCGTGACGCCCAGCATCAAGGCCACGAGGGCATCGATCTCCACCAGTGCCTGACGACGATCCGAAGCGCGGCGCAGCGGGGTGTCGGCGGTCCACTCAGGGCCGACTGCGCCAAGGTCGACGAGGGCGTGCTCGGAGTTAGTCCACGAGTCGGACTTGAAGGAGGCATCGAAGCACTCGCGCCACAGGTCGGCGTAGGCATCGGTGACGCAGTTGAGGCGGAGGGTGCGCAGCTCCAGAGCCGGCGCCAGGGCGTGGGCACTTGGTACTACGGCCAGTCGCTCCATGGTTCCGGCTCGGATGTCCCCCTTGGGCACTGCACGGACCGCGAAGTCGGACAGGAGTGATCCTGCGGCCCCAGCGATAGAGGGCACCTTGGCCCGATCGAGGACTGCGGCACTGAAGATTCCATCAACGTGGGCGGCGCCAGGAGGGATGATCGTAGGGATCAGTGTTCGCTCCCCGGTGTTGGCGGCCATGCGGCGCCAAGCGAGGCGGTAATGGGCGCGGGCGGGGTCGCCGTCCCAGTGGGTGTAGTCGCGGTCGTAGCGGGCGCGGTCGCCGGCGGGCTTGTAGGCGGTCACCGGGATCGCGTCGGGCGCCAGGGCCTCGAAGTCAGTGACTGACCAGTCCTGGTTGTGCTTCATTGTGCGATTCGGCGTCTTGTACAGCGGGGTCGCCACGTGCAGATGGGGGCCCTGCAGGATTGCGTCACGCCACGAACTCGGTGCTCCCCACCGCTGCGCGAAGTAGCCCTTGGTGCGGTCGTTCTTCTCGTGCCACCCGGGAGAGAAGCGCATCCCGAGCGACCCGAGGCGGGGTGCCTTGGCGATCAGACGCAAGGTGTCTGCCACATCACGGTTGACCGTGTAGAGCATCCGCGTCTGGCGCGGGGTTGCTAGGCCGGGATCCAACACGTCACGCCACGTGGTCAGCGTCTCATCGGTCACGGTCTCAATGCGCTGGACGTGGGGGCGCTGGTCCCAGTGCCTTTCGAACTTGAATCCGGGAGCGTCGCCTGACCCGTCATGGCGAAGCGAGCCTGTGACGGTCTCTGGGTGATACAGATTGCTTGCGTTCAGGAATTGCGTTGACCACGGACGCGCGTAGGCGTGAACCCCATACACCACCAGATGATGGATTTCATCGAACAGTTGCAGTTCATTTACGAACTGCCAGTGGCGGCGGAGGCGGGGGTAGGTTGCCTCACGCAGGCGGCCCGCCTTCTCATCGGTGAGGTGGCTCTCGGGATGGATCAATCCGATCGTGCCTCGCTCGTCAGCGTGTGACCACGTTGCACTCATGAAGCAGCGGTAGAGATCGGGTTGCAGACCCGCCAGATGTGGGTAGTTCGTGACGTCGCCCACGAACGCGCTGATACCGGACACATCGGCCACGCCTTGTGCGGCGCTCTGGGACACGCCCTCAATCTGCAGTGTGTCGAGACGCTTCCTGTCTCGTTCAGCCTCGGAGGCCTTGTCCGTGAGCTGCCACCACGGGTCTCCTTCGGCCAGCAAGGCGTCCATGTCGAGGATGGGCCGCACCCAGGGAGGATTGCCCACTTGCAGGTCGAAGCCGCCGCGCCTGAAGACGGTGGCGAAGTCGAGCTGCCAGTGAAAGAAGCCCTGCTGCCGGGCGACGTCCTCGCAGACCCGCAGCCACGGGTGCAACTCCAACGCCTGCTCGATGGGCTTCGCGTTGGCCNNACGACTCCTGCTCGGCCAGTGCCTCCCACTGCGTCAGGTGGCCGAACTGCTGTTGGGCGTCCTCGTCGTAGCGCTTCTTCTTCTGCGCATTCGTCAAGTGGATCTGGGTCTGGCTGCCCAGGATCATCTGGCAGGCGCTGATCCAGGCGGCCCAACCGGGCGGCGTCACCTCGTCGCCGGTCAGCGGCCAGAACCAGAGCGCGCACCACGCGTCCATCACGCGGCGCAGGCGTTGGTAGGCGCCGTTGGGGTCGGCAAGGGAGGCCTCGATCTGCTCGCGGCTGACGAGGGGCTGGTCTTCGGGCCCGGTGCCCCTCGACAAGTTCGGGGAACGGGCGGGGTCGCTCGGGGAGCGGTCGTCGTGATGGCCCCAGAGGGGGATGTTTCGCCTTGTCTGCTCCTCGGCCACCATTAGGCGGCGGAGCGCCATCGTCCAGAGCTCCTCCACCTGGTAACCGATCTCCACCAGCTGGTCGAGCTGGGCCTTCGTCGGCTTTGACTTGAACTGTTTGCGCCAGGTCTTCACCGCGGTGACGCGCTCGGGGACGAGCTGTTTCGCCTCCTTGGAGTCCGCGGTGGCGCCCCAGCCGGCGGCGGGCAGCAGCCAGTGGGGGATGCGTCCAGCGGCCTCGGTCGAGACCTGGTCGTCGTTGGCGATCCGTTCGGCCAATCCGGTGAGCGGAATGTCGGTCGGGGGAGTGGTGAGCCACGCCTTCGCGTTCACCTGGTCACGGGTGTACACCGAGTGGCGGGCGCCGATCAGCGAGTTGCCGCGGCGCAGGTGCAGGCCGAACCACGGGGCATCCAGGCCCTTCGCCATGGTGTCGAGCCACAGGGTGATCTCGGCGAACTCCACCGCCGTCGCATTCAGGTCGACGCCGTACACGTTGTGCAGCGCCAGGTAGGCCTTCACCTTCTGCAGCTCGGCCGGGTAGTCCTCCGGGTCGATGGTGCGGCCAAGCTCGGCCTGCTTGCGGGTCAGGTACTGCTCGGCCAGCTGGCGGGTCGCCTCGATCGCGAACGCGCCCGAACCAAGCGCCGGCTCGCACACCGTCACCGACAGGATCTCGTCGGCGGTGGTCGTGGTGCCGTCCTGGTCGAGCAGCTCCTCCAACGCCTGATCGACCGTGAACTTCGTCAGCACCTCGGGCGTGTAGTAGCTGGCCGACTGCTGCCGGGCCCGGCCAGACAGACGGAAGACGAACTGGCCCTGCCGGTAGATGCGCGGCGAACGCTGCCCCTGCTCGTCCTCAACCATCACGAAGTCGTTCTCCGAGATGCCACCGGCGCGGTCCAGCGGCACCACCCACGAACCCTTCTCGGGGTTGCCTGCGCGCGCCACCTCGTACAGGTCTTCGGTGGCGAAGAAGCCGGTGTAGCTCATCAGCCCCTCGTACACCGCGCCCAGCTGGTTGATGCCCAGCTCGGCGTAGCTGATGTAGCCGCGGTCACGGCCCTTCCTGCCGCGCTGCTCCTTGCTCAACAGCAGGCGCTCCAGCACCCTCTGCAGCGCCTCGTTGCCGAGCCCCACCTCGTCGATGTGGGCGGTGGCCTCAGGCTTGAACAGGTCAGCGCGCAGGCTGTGGAAAGAGAGCCCCTCGGAGCCGTCGGCGACGCCCTCGCGGTGCCCACGGTCGACCAACCGGAACAGCGTGCCGAGGCTCGCGTGGAAGTGGGTGCCGTGCATCGACTGCTCGGTGACCAGCGGCACCTGCACCAGTTCGCGCATGCGATCGAGCGAATAGCCGGCGTCGTACTCTGGGGCGCCCACCGGCAGCACGCCCAGCTCGGGCGAGGCCTCGGCGTACAGCAGGAAGAGGATGCGGTAGAGGAACCGCAGCGACTGCATGGCCAACGGCTGCGCCTGCTCAGCGGGCAGCGGATCGAGCCCCTGTTGGCGGCGACGCGCCACCACCTCGTTGGCGATGATCTCGATCGACTCCCGCACGCCCTCGCGCAGGTCTTTGCTGACGCCGACAGTGTGCTTGATCGACTCATCCAACGCGGTGGTCCACCACACCTGGCCGTCGGCGTCGGGGGCCAGCGAGGCGGCCTCGACGCAGGTGAGGGCGCGGTCGACCTCGCCGCCCTTGGTGAGGTCGCCTCGGTCGGCGACCGTCTGCAGATCGACCGCCAAGTATCGGCCCTCCGGCCAGCGGCGCTTCTCGGCCACCACGAGCCACCGGCCCGCCACCACGAGGATGAAGGCGGGGGCGTCGTCGCGGGTGAACAGGGTGCTCACCAACCGGCTCGCGGAGCGCACCTCCTCGCTCGCCGGGGCGTCCTCGGACGGTCGCCACGGCTGGGTGAGTGTGTCGGCCGCCTTGTCGAACAGCTCGTCGAGGGCATCGGCCGGACGGGCAGCGACGATCGCCAACGTCGACTCGTCCACGCCCGTCGTCGAGAACCACTGCACCGGTCCGTCACGTCGCACCCGGTACTCCACGGGGTCGTAACCCAGGATGCGCAGCACCTCGGCGCGCGCGGCCTCGTTGACCTCGGCCTGCTGCTCCGCTTCGTCGTCGGAGTGCAGGGCGGCCAGCATCGTGGCGAGCTTGGCCCGTTGCTCGGTGAAGCGGGAGCGTGCGGTGGGCAGCTCGGAGGCGTCCCACTGCTTGCGGCGCTCCAGCACCAACTTCTGGAACGACTCCTTCGTCGCGTCGGTGGTGAAGAAGTGCTCGCTGATCCAGTCCTCGACGACGATCAGGGCATCACTGCTGGGCATCGGTGGCCTCCTGCGCGCTCGCAACCGGGTGATCGGCGGGCACCACCACCAGAAGGGGGCGCACCAGCTGGCGCTCGGGCCGCATGGCCTCGATCACCTTCTTCTCCTCGTCCACCGAGACGCGTCTCGTACGCAGGTCCTTGCGGGCGATCAACGCCTCAGCCTCGTCCTGCCACTCGACCGTCTTCTGGTTCCAGGCCGCGATGCGCTCCTGCGTCTGCTGGGTGGCGGCGCGCACCAGCTCGGTGAGCTGGCTGCCGGCCTGGTCGACGGCGGGTGCGATCAGCGACTTCAGGCTCTCGACGTCGGTCGGGGCGCCCGGGTTCACCATGTCGACGCCGATCCCAGTCGCGGCGAGCATCTCGGCCGACGACGCATAGGGCTGCACCATCGCGAACGTGACATTGCCCGGCATCGGGAAGGTGACGCCCATCCAGCTCGCTGCCACCACCAGGCCGCGCTTGTCGGTGAGGGTGCCGACGGTGAGCACCGTGGGGGCGTCCACCTGGCCGCGCACCACGAACACCTGATTGCGGGCCAGCTTCGACAGGGCACGGTCGGCGGCCCAGTCGAGCACCGGGTGCAGCGGGCTCAGGTAGTGGGCCTCGGGCCACGAGCTGTCGCTGTCGTCGGTGAGGGCGCGAGCCAGCTGGGTCTGCGCCACCACCTCGTTGGTGGCCAGCGTGAAGCGCTCCAGCACGTGCCGGTCGTGCAGGTAACCCTGCGGCAGCACCTCGAGGCGCTGCTTGAGGTCGGCCGGTGGCTCGAACTCCACGACGCCGTCGCCGTGGTCGCGCCACGAAACACCACCGTCGTATCCCCGCGCGCCGGGGGCGTCCTGCGGACGCTCGTAGTACTCCGCAAGGGCCTCGCGCAGGAAGTCCACCGGCTGCGGGTACAGCGGGCTGACCTCGGCCAAGCGGGCTTGCGGCGCGTCCTCGACGGGAGCGTCGAGCGAGGCCAACAGGGCGGCCAGTGAGTCGTCGGGACTGAGGCTGCCGACGGTCTGCACCACGTCGTCGAAATTCCGCTGACCGGCCAGCACCCGCTTGATCTCGTCCTCCTCGGCGCCCGCGTCGTAGCGGCCCATCAGGCTGGCGGCATCGCCCAGCGCCTTGTGCGCCTCATCCTCGCGTTGCAACAGGCGAGACAGCACGCGCAGGTCGCCGCGGAAGTTCTCGCTGTCGGGGTCGAGCAGCAGCGTCGTGATCTGCGGCGGCATCTTCTGGCCGTAACGGTCGATGCGGCCATTGCGCTGCTCGATGCGGATCAGGCTCCACGGGATGTCGAAGTGGATCAGCTCGTGGCACTGCTGGTGCAGGTTCACGCCCTCGCTGGCCACGTCGCCGGTGACCAGCACGCGGATGGGGGAGTTCCTCTGCTTGAACGACTCGACGATCTGCTGCTGCTTCACGTCGTCCAAGCCACCGTGCAGCACCGCCACCTGGTCGGCGGAGAGCTTCAGGTCCCGTTGCAGGTGTTCCTGCAGCCATCCCAAGGTGGCGACGCGTTCGGCAAAGACCACCGCACGCTCCGGGCTGTTCTTCGCGATGTTGATGCCGCGCAGGTAGCCCACCAACTTCTGGTGCTTGGCCGAGTGGTCGAAGGCGGCGTCGTTCAGCTCGTCCAAGCGGTCGAGCGCCTCGATCTCGCGCTGTTGCTCGGGGGTCGGATTGTGCGCCAGACGGTTCCGGCGCTCATGCAGAGTCTGCCGCAGGGCCGCCGGGGACGACAGGAAGGCCTTCGCGATCGTCCACGGGAACAGCCCGGACGCAGCGCCGCTGTACGGGGACGAACCGCTCGCCGGGTGCAGCCAGGTGCGCTCCAGTTCCTCGGCGACGGCGTTCTCGGCCGGGCTCGCCGGCACCAGAAAGTTCTGCGGCGGCTTGCGTTCGGCCCAGTCGGCGCCGGCCACGCTCGCCACCTCGGGGCTGTTGCGGTGACGGCGCTTCACGAGCCGCTTGAGGTCGTCCTGGTTGAGTTCACCCTGCGGGCTGACGGCGGTGGGTTCCAACAGGCGCACCAGCTCGGCGAACGACTCCTTGCGGCCGTTGTGCGGGGTCGCGGAGGCCAGTATCAGGGCATCGGTGTTCGGGGCCAGGGTGCGTGCCAGACGGTTGTTCTGGGTGGTGCTGCCGGTGACGTTGTGTGACTCGTCGATCACCACCGCGTCCCAGTGGTGGCGGTGCAGGTCGTGTGCGAAGCGGTCCTGCTTGAGGGTGTCCATCGAGATGATCACGCGCTTGAACCAGCCGAAGGGATTGCGGTTGGCGGGCNNGCACGCCCACCGAGTCGAGACGGACGAACGGGATCGCGAACCGGCTCCACATCTCGTTCTGCATCTGCTCCAGCACGTGACGCGGGCAGACGATCAGGATGCGCTCGCCCCGGCCGCGGCGGATCAACTCAGACAGGATCATGCCGATCTCGATCGTCTTGCCCAGGCCCACGGCATCGGCCAGCAGGATGCGGGGATGCAGGTTCGCCGGATCGAGTGCCGCCTGCACCGCCGCGTACTGGTACTCGAGGGTGTTCGCGAGTGCGAACTGCGACGCGGCCAAGGTCGGCTCGGTGAGCGGGATGGGCGTCTTGCGCAGCGTGGCCTCCAGCCACAGCCGCGCCTTGCGGTACTTCGGTGAGTCGTCGGCGAGNNACGGGGATCAAGCGTCGTGATGGTGTCGAGCGACTCGAAGAAGGACGCCGTCGTGCCCCGCACCAGGTCGGACAGACCCTGCACCTGGAGCAGCTGCCCGTCGTCGGTCTGTTCGACGGAGGTGACCAGCCACTCCTCGTCACGCACGAGGACGACCGAACCGGGGGCCACGGACAGTGTGGAGCTCATGGGGCGGAGGGATCGCTTTCTGTGCGGGGAACGAGGTCAGGCTACCGGGGCCCACTCGGTTGGTGGTCGCGTTCAAGAGCGGCGCGGCTGAAGCATTCCTGTTGCTGACCTTGGGGAGGCGCCCGGACCCGCTGCGCTTCTACGCGTAGGGACATGGTCACTGGTCCCTTCTGTCGACGTGCCGTTGACCAGTCCGTCTTCGAAGCCCGTCAGCGCCTGCGCTCCGCCGTGCGGGACGCTCACCGAGCTGGGATGACCCAGCAGCAGATCGCGGCAGCCATCGGCCGTAGTCAGCCGGAAGTCTCCCTACGGCTCAATTGCCATGGGTCGTCCCCGCTGGCCAAGCGGACCATGGCCTCGCGCAAGGAGGTCATTGCTCTGGTTTGGCAGGCGGTCGGTCGGAACGTGCGTGTGTTTGGGTCCCTCGCGACGGGCAAGGCGACGGAGACCTCAGACGTGGACCTCGTGTTCGACATGGCGGTGCCGGTGAGCCTTTTCGAGCTGGTGGATCTGGAGCACAAGGGCTCCGATCTCATCCGCGCGTCCGTAGATCTTCCCGAACAGTCCCTGCGCCCGGGGATCCGAGAGCGAGTGCTGGCCGAGGCGGTGCCGCTGTGATGTCCAAGGCCGCTCGGACAGAGCGGGAGTTGCTGGGAGAAGCGTTGGAGCATCTTCGTCTGGCAGTTGCCTACTCCCTCCGCGGCATCGATGACCAACAGGCAATCGACTCTGTCTGTGGGCGACCCGGAACCGGATCACTCACGGTTACCTGACGATCGACGCTGACCAGATCAGAGCCACCATTGAGCGAGACCTGCCGACGCTTGTCGCCACTCTCGAAAGAGCGCTGGACGAGTCCTCGAATTAACGCTCCAATGGTCGAGCCAAGGTCTTGCGTCCCAGCTCGACCAAGTCGTCCCCGNNGTCGCCCCCGCCGATCCCCGGATACCCGTGGAGGACCGTCTGCCACTCGTCCGGGACCGCGGACGTACCCCACCGCGCGCTCAGGAGCTGTCCCGCGATGCAGGCGACAGTGTCGGTGCCCTGCCCGATCTGGACGGCAGCGGCCAACGCATCCGCGAGGTGCCGCGACGGATCGTCCTCGGGGACCGGCGTCTGGACGATCGCCGCCCACGCCGCCTGCAGGGCCGTCACCACGAACCCGTTGCCGTGCTCGAAGGCGCTCGGAGGTTGGGTTTCCGCCTCGTTGATCCGTGCCTCCCAGTAGTCCCGGCGCTCCGGTGAGAGCCGTCCCAGCCCAGTCCGGACGTCCAACTCCGCGTCCAGCACCGCCTTTCGGATCGCGCAGCACCACAGCACGCACGCCTCGACGTTCAGCTCGTCCCAGTGCGTCAACCGCGCCCCCGCCGCTGCCGCGTCGGCCAGCGCGTCCTCGTTATGCACGTAGGGGAGCGCGACCACCCCGGTCCGCATCAGGGACCCGTTCCCGGCCGTGCGCCCAGACTGTTCGTGCAATGCCCGCGACCGTTCCAACAAGACGTCGCAAGGAGTGTCCGCCCCCAGCCCTGACAACAACCTGCTGGTCTGCACCCCGATGTCGGCCGGCCCGCTGCGCGCCCAGGTGATGAAGTTCCGCGCCACGGCCGTGAGTCCCTCGGACGTCCGCAGGTCCAGCCCCCGGGATGCCGGCTCCAGGATCGCCCACGCCATCGTGGTGTCGTCGGTCCACTCGTCGGGTTTGAAGTTGCCCAGCCCGCCGCCGATCATGGCCGGGTCGGGATCACCTTCCCAGCCGGGTTTGAACTCGTAACCGGCACCGAGGGCGTCGCCGGCGGCGGAAGCCAGGACGATGCCCAAGGCGCGATCCAGCTGCTCGTCGGTCAGCGCGGTAGCGGGTGCCTCGCCGAGCAACTCCAGCAGCCGCGTGGTCGCGGCAAGCAGGGTGCCATCTTGAGCACCACTGGCGATCAAACCATCACACATGCGCTCGCCATGGCCGTAGCTCGCGAACAGTGAGGTGAGTTCTTCGAGGGACGCGGTGGGGATCCGTGTCTGATCCCTCCAGAACTTCGAGCGAGAACTTCGAGCGTCGGAAGCCTAGGTCCAGCATGAGGAGGTCGATGGCGTTCCAAACGCCATCGAGCAGCCAACTCGGATAGTCCGGCCACGGCATGGTGGTGCAGCCGTTGGAGTCCGTGTCGCCACCGTTCCAATGAGCCGTGAAGGCCCTCTTGCAGATGGCGGTGCAGGGTGCGGACACCTGCCAGTCGCTCGGGTGTGATTCGGGAGTTGACGATCGACATGCCAATCCCTCTGCTTGAGACACCAAGGGATTCGTGACCGGGGCGGCGCTGGGGCTGTTCCGTTGAAGTTGCTCACAGCTCCTTGTCGCTGCGCGAATGAGGGCGCCGCGCCCTGCCAGGCGCGGCGCCCTCAGATGCCGATGGTGTTAGATCGAGCGCTCAGGACAGCGCGACGTCGATGCCCTTGTCCGTTAATCCGCCGTCGCTGAGGTGCAGGATGGTGGGCTCCACGTCGCTCGGGATATCGAAGACGATTTGGCTGGTGACCGAGTTTCCGGGATTGATCTCCTTGAGCCAGAGGTCACTTTCCCCCTTCTGGCTCATGAGGGCAACTGTCGCCTCGCTGCTGTAGCTGTACTCATTGCCCTTGGCATCCAGAAGCTTCTGTTCGTTGCTTGTAAATAGCTGCGCCTTGGTGCCGGTGTTCTTCACCTTGAGAGAGACGAGACAGAACTGCCCTTGGGCGGTCTCTTTGAAGTATTCACCCCCGACGGTAGATACGCCGCACTTCACCGAGTTCACGGTGAAATCGTAGGTGTTGTAGCTGATGGTCTCACCGATCTTTGGAGCTGCCGCTTCGGTGGCCTTATCTACGGCGGGGGCCGTAGTCTCCGCCTTGGTCGCCGGAGCCGCTGCAGTGGTTTGGACCTTAGCGCCAGCCTTGTCAGCAGCAGGGTCGGAAGAATCGTCCCCTCCGCCGAAAATGCCCGCTAGCAGCGCCAGCAGCACCACGCCGAGGGCCCAGAAGCGCTTCTTGCTGTACCAAGGACGGTTCGCTTTTGCATATGCCTTCGCCGCCTTGGCTTGTGCCTTTGCATCCTTGTACAGGTTGGGATTGGTAGACATCATGTTTCCTCGGTGCTGTTGTGGGCGGTAGCTCGACCATTAGGGTCCCACTCTCGAGGGCGCTGACAGCAAGAATCAAGTTCCTTTCAGGGGGTCATCAGGAAAGGTGAGCTTCCGCGAACGACAAACCCTGCCTCCCAACACCCAAATAGGTGAATTTGGCGCCAAGGTGCCGCACGGGTCCGTCGCAACAGTGGAGCTAGCCCGTGGCAAACGAAGTCTGGTAGTTGTTCTAGGCTCTTTGAGTCAGCGCGTGCCTCTTCACGGCCCGGATGATGCTGACGATCTTGTCGACGTCCGGTTCCTCGAAGACCATGGTCGGACCGGCCGGGGCGTGGTCGATGTAGGGCGGCTCGAACAGTCGGGAGGGTTCCATCTGACCGTTTCGCGTCAGCTCCTCGATGATGAGGTTCACGAAGCGAATCTGCTGGACCGTGTGCCGACCGTCATCGAGGAAGTTCGCGAAGGTTTCCTGCATGCCGCTCGATCGATCCCCACCAACGATCGGATGAACAAACCGAGGCCGCCGGTATGGTCGCTGTGCCACATGATGTCGGCGCGTGGGCTGCCGGAGTCGACCAACATCCGTTCCAACGCCTCGACATCGTCGCCCGTCAGCGGCTTGTTCCGCAGCAACCGCTGGAGCGCGATGTTGTCCTGGTGGGTTCGCAGGTGCTCCTCCACCTTCTGCGGGAACCGTCGTGCATCGACGCCCGACGCAACGGTCGGCAGCACGACCTGCTCACCCTCGAACAGCGCGTCCTCGAAGTCGGTGTACACCGTGTTGCGTCGTGTCTTGGGGACGAACTGCAGAAGGTCCCGCAGGCGCTGAATCACGCCGCCGGTGAAGCGGGCCTTGCCCTCGGCCAGGGTCTGGATTTCGTCCAGACGGCGCAGGAAGAGAAGGTAGGTGATCTGTTCGATCACTTCCAGCGAGTTGGAGATGCCCCAGACTAGAAGGCGTCCCAGACGCGGTTGACCTTGCCTTTGACTTCACCGGTGATCACGGCGCGAGCTTAGTGGGGCTTCACGATGTCAGGTGGTCAGGGGAGGGCCAGATCTGGAGCGCCACGCCGGCCAGACGCTCGGCTCGTTCAGTGATCTGGCTCTCGCCCCACGCCTCGCTGTTGGCGATCGGGTAGTTGATCACAAGTGACTTCTGCTTCATGAACTCCAGACGCTTCTCGTCCCAGGCCCGGTTAGAGACATCCAGGTTGAAGTTTCCGGTGACCAATGTCAGGTTCCCGATGCGATGGACGTAGGCGTCCCGGTCAGCTTGGTGCTTTAGCCAGATCGGGTCGTCGTCTGAAGGAACAATCGGCGCACCGTCCTCCCCGAGGATCGGCCAGTTCTCAAGCCACTTCTGCGGCATGACGTGTTCGATCTGGAGGCTGTCGTACGCGACCGAGGCGGCCGGCTCGTGAGGGTCATTCTCCCGCAGGTATTTGTCGATGGCGCCGAGCACCAGCCGCATTCGTTGCTGCGAGATCCAGTTGTAGAAGCGGTTGTACCGGAATCCCTCGAGGAGTTCGGTATCGCTCGGCCAACCCAAGGACCCCCTCTGCAGTTCCTCGACGATCATGGGAAGGACGGGGGCTCCCGTGGTGTGGGCGTCTTGTGCCTTCTTCAGGACACGGGCCAGGTGCGCGCCGTACCCACGTGTTTGCCGTCCCAGCATCATGCGCCGGATCGCCCAGGACTCGACCGCGCGGGCGGCAGCGACGTGCTCCTCACGCGGAAATGCGTCGCGCAAAGTGCGTAGCCAGACCAGCAAGGGCATTGCGGTCGTGATCTCCAGCGCGCGGACCGTCGCGTACGAGCGGGCCAGCCGGTCATCTTCGACTGGTTCCGCGCCGTAGACCTCACGGTAACCGCGGGCGAACTCGTTGAGGTTCTTGAGGACCACCTCGGGAGAGGGGCCTCGATCGAGGTACTCACGAGTCTCCCGGTACAGGTTCGCGACGTTTGCCTCCTCGCCTGTGGCGGCGGTCAGCCAGATCGAGAGGAGGACGTCTCGTCGACCACGGGTTGCATGGCCGATGCCAACGGTCGACTTCCACCAAGGATCGTCGAATTGGGCCCAGTAACGGTCGTACAGCGACTCCACGTCGACCTGCTGGAGTTCCGCTCGGAGGAACAGGAGGTTCTTCACGAGGTCGATCGCTGACAGCGGCGTCTGGCGACCGTTGAGAACCTCGAAGATCACCTGGGCATCGTCGTTGTCGTCGAGGTCGATGACCACAAGCTTGAACAGGGCCCCGAATGCGTCGGCTAGTGCGGCAAGGCGGGCCTTGCTGACGATCCCGTCTTCATCGGTCGCATAGGACGCCGCGGCTTCACGGAAGTAGCGCCTTGCCTTCACGTAGAGATGGTCACGGTGTTCCGAGCCGTCCGGCCGTTCCTCCCCCATCGCAAGTGGCCAGACTTCACGGTCCCTCCGTCGCGGCCAGACCTTGTACCGCTCCGCGTCCGACTCGATGACGTCATCCGGGTTGAACAGCATTCGACGAACGGACTTGGCACGCTCGGACTCGTTGTCGAGCAGGACATCAAGGAGCCCACGGCACAGCAACTGGACGGTGGTGAGGCGCTGCTGACCGTCGATCACCGAGCGAGGGGCGACGCCCCCAGTGGGATAGGGGAGGCTGGCCAGAACCACCGCCCCCATGAAATGCGGCTGGACGCGGTTCTCCGGGATTCCTGACGCCCCGCCAGCAGTCTCGCGAGCGGAGAGCAGGCGGTCAGTCGTGTTTGCCAAGTCCTCGAACAACAGGCGCCACTGCCCCTCCTCCGTCCACTCATAGTCGCGCTGGAAGGTGGGTATGAGGTACCTGCGCTCAGGCTTCAGGATTTCCTGGAGTTGGTAGGTCTTTGCGTCCACGGTCAGCTCTCTGTGTGGTCGGTTGGGCCCTCGAAGAGGGCTCGTTCAATCTCGTCCGGGAACACCTTGACCCCGAGATGTTGGGACTGTTCGCGCGCGCATCTGGCCAGCAGGTCGCAATAGCTCACATAGGTGTCTGTGTACCAATTCGCGCTGTAGCTGCTCCCTCGGTGGGGGAGGCTGGTCCAACCAGCCGCGGCGAGGCTACTTGCGACCCGAGCATCGAGGATCAGGCACCTCGTCCCTGCGGCCGACTCACTCGCCGGTGCGTCCTCGGATGCGAAATAGAGGAACTTGGTGAAGAAGGCGGGCCCGAGGCCGGGAATGACTCCGCCGCCGCGGCGGATCAGCGTCGAGTAGGCCAAGCGGGGGTTGCCTGCGGCTGCGGCTTGGGCGGCGGTGCGCAGTATGTGGATGCGACCCTCGCCCTCGGGGGCGTTCGTCAGCGAGCGAATCCGCGAAGTGTTGCCACGTTGGTTCTTCCCAGTGCCCCACGCGAGGGTGTTCCACAGGAGCGTACACACGTCATCGTCCGTCGCTCCGGGCCGTGACGCCGCCCGGCCCATCTCGAACAGATCCCCGCGCGTCAGCAGTAGGCCCCCCCCGTGATCGGCCAGGGTCACAGCCTGGGCAGCGGGGACTCGGGCGTGCCACCAGCCGGGGCCGATTGAGGCGGCGGGGAAGCCGTGGTTGAGGATGCGATCCTGCCGCCGTCCGAGCTGCGATGCCACGTGGTCGGGGAGGCGCAGATCTTGGGGTGCGATGGGACGAGGCTTGGCCATGGCGACATGCTAGGGCGCCTCATGGACAGCTGACCCAACAATCGGCTGAAGGTTCGCCAAAGCCCGCTCCCCAGCCCACACGGGCGTTGGCCGGCTGGCAGCATGCGTCCATGCCCGCCCGCACCCCCGGAACTGCACCAAGGTTCACCAACCAGTCGGAGAGGGACGTCCACGACCGCCTCGTCCGGCAACTGGACCCCGACTCACTCGTCCTCGCCAACCTGCGGGTCAGCGACCAGACCAAGGACCACGAGGTCGACCTGCTGGCGCTGATCCCCGGCTCCGGCATCGTCACCATCGAGGTGAAGGGGGGCCACGTCTGGCACGACGGCACCGACTGGCGTCTCGACCAGGGCAGCGGTGACAAACCGATCCACCCCGTCGACCAGGCCCGCGACGCCACCTACGCGCTGCGCAACTACGTCGAGTCCNNCCCCCGCCCCCCCCCCCCACCCCCCCCCCCCCCCCTCGTCCTGCCACGCATACCGCTCGACCCCGATTTCAAGACCCCCGACTGCCCGCGCTGGCAGGTGAGCGGGTCCGAAGACCAGGCGTCCCTCGGCGAGCGCATCTGGCGCACCACCGGCCAGTACCGAAGCGACGCGCTTGCCCCCACCCGGGACGACGTCGACCTGGTCGCCGAGATCCTCGCCGGCCGCAACCTGCCCGCCCGTGACGTCGTCGCCGTGGCCGCCGAACGCGCCGACGCCGCCCAACGCCTCACCCTCGAACAGGCGAACCTGCTGAAGGTCACCCGCCTGCTCAACCGCGTCGAGATCCGCGGCGGCGCGGGCAGCGGAAAGACCGTGCTGGCGATGCAACAGGCGCGAGACCTTGCCAGCGGACGGTTGCACCCCGAGGGAAAGCGGCAACGCGTCGCCGTCCTCTGCTACACCTACGGCCTGGCCAACTTCCTGCGCCGTGAACTGTGCGTCAGGTCCAGGGGAAAGCAGCCCGCCTTCGTCGGCTCCTACGAGGAACTCGGACGCAAGTGGGGCATCGAGATGTCCACCCGCGACGACTCCGACTTCTGGGAGCGCCGTCTGCCTGAGCTGATGACGGCGAAAGCCGCCGAACTCTCGGACGAGCAGCGGTTCGACGCCATCGTCGTGGACGAGTCGCAGGACTTCGCCGACGCCTGGTGGGCCCCCGTCCTGGCCGCCCTGCGCGACGAGTCGTCCAGCGGCCTGTACGTCTACACCGACGAACGACAGCGCATCTTCGCCCGCTTCGGTGCCCCGCCGATCGCCCTCGTCCCGCTCGTGCTCGACCACAACCTGCGCAACACCCGCCAGATCGCCCGCGCCTTCGCCCCGCTCGCGCCGCGGATGGACCTGCGCGGCAGCGACGGCCCCGAGGTCACCTTCGTCCCCAGCAGCGTGGACGAGGCGATCGACGTCGCGGACGAACAGGTCGACGCGCTGTTCGACGAGGGCTGGCGCGCCGAGGACATCGCCCTGATCACCCTCGGCAAGCGCCACCCGGTGCAGGTCGAGCGCCAGGAATCGCTGGGGCCTGAGCAGTACTGGGACGACTTCTGGAGCGGGGACGACGTCTTCTACTCCCACGTTCTGGGCGTCAAGGGCCTGGAGCGTCGCGCGGTCGTCGTGTGCGTGAACGTCACGGCCGACCGAGAGCGCGCCGCCGAGATGCTGTACGTGGGGCTCTCCCGCGCCACCGACCGTTTGGTCGTCGTCGGTGATCCCGCCGCGATCCGTGCCATCGGAGGAGATGCGGTCGCCCGCCAGCTCGGCATCTGCTGACCGTTCCCGGATCAGCGGTGAGCACGTCCGGGACCGGACCGCCAGCCCGCCTCCAACGGCGAGACCCCTGTTTGGTGACCGATTTCACTGGATATCTTGGGCGCCATGTTCAACAAGGTCCTGGTCGCCAACCGTGGCGAGATCGCCGTCCGCGCCTTCCGAGCCGCCTATGAGCTCGGCCGGCGCACCGTTGCCGTCTACCCCTACGAAGACCGCAATTCGGAGCACCGCGTCAAGGCGGACGAGTCGTACCTCATCGGCGAGCAGGGCCGCCCGGTGCGCGCCTACCTCGACATCGACGAGATCATCCGCGTCGCGAAGGAGTCCGGCGCCGACGCCGTCTACCCCGGCTACGGATTCCTGTCGGAGAACCCCGACCTGGCCCAGGCCTGCGCCGACAACGGCATCACCTTCATCGGGCCGCCCCCGCAGGTGCTCGAACTCGCCGGCAACAAGGTCCGTGCCCTCGGCGCCGCCCGGGCCGCCGGCATTCCCACCCTGCGATCCTGCGAGCCGTCCACCGACGTCGACTGGCTCGTCGGGCAGGCTGACGAGGTCGGCTTCCCCGTCTTCGTGAAGGCCGTCGCCGGCGGTGGGGGCCGCGGCATGCGCCGCGTCAACACCCCCGGTGAACTGCGCGACGCCCTGGGCGCCGCCATGCGTGAGGCCGAGTCGGCCTTCGGCGACCCGACCGTGTTCATCGAGCAGGCCGTCCAGCGCCCCCGCCACATCGAGGTGCAGATCCTGGCCGACCAGCAGGGCAATGTGATGCACCTGTTCGAGCGCGACTGCTCCATCCAGCGCCGCCACCAGAAGGTGATCGAGATCGCGCCCGCGCCGAACATCTCGGACGAGCTGCGCGAGGCCCTCACCAGCGACGCGGTGAAGTTCGCCCGGTCGATCAACTACTCCTGCGCCGGAACCGTGGAGTTCCTCGTCGAGACCGACGGACCGCGCGCGGGCGAGCACCACTTCATCGAGATGAACCCCCGCATCCAGGTGGAGCACACGGTCACTGAGGAGATCACCGATGTCGACCTGGTTCAGGCCCAGATGCGCATCTGCGAGGGCGAGACCCTCGAAGACCTCGGCCTGTCGCAGGAGACCCTCGAGATTCGCGGCGCCGCCCTGCAGTGCCGCATCACCACCGAAGACCCGCAGAACCAGTTCCGCCCCGACACCGGCACCATCACCGCCTACCGCAGCGCCTCCGGCGCGGGCATCCGCCTCGACGGCGGCACGGTCGCCACCGGCGTGGAGATCAGCGGACACTTCGACTCCATGCTGGTGAAGGTCACCGCCCGCGGACGCGACTTCAACACCGCCATCCGCCGAGCGCGCCGTGCCCTGGCCGAGTTCCGCATCCGCGGCGTGAGCACGAACATTCCCTTCCTGCGCGCGGTGCTCGACGAGCCCGCCTTCGAGGCCGGTGACCTGGCGACCTCCTTCATCGAGGAACGTCCCTACCTGCTCACCGCCCGGACGCCCGCCGACCGCGGCACGAAGATGCTGCGCTGGCTCGCGGAGACCACGGTCAACAAGCCCAACGGCGAACCGCTCACCGCGCTCGACCCGTCCGCGAAGCTGCCCGCCGGCATCAACCTCGCCGAGGAACCCAAGCCGGGCTCCCGCCAGCGCCTGCTGGAACTGGGCCCGGCCGAGTTCGCCAAGCAGGTGCGCCACCAGTCCGGCGTCGAGGTGACCGACACCACCTTCCGCGACGCGCACCAGTCGCTGCTCGCGACGCGCGTCCGCACCCGTGACCTGCTGACCGTCGCGCCCTACTACTCGCGGATGCTGCCCGAGCTGTTCTCCGTCGAGTGCTGGGGCGGTGCGACCTACGACGTCGCGCTGCGCTTCCTCGGCGAGGATCCCTGGGAGCGCCTCACCCAGCTGCGTGCGGCGATGCCGAACCTGTGCCTGCAGATGCTGCTGCGGGGCCGTAACACCGTCGGCTACACCCCCTACCCGGTCGAGGTGACCCGTGCCTTCGTCCAGGAGGCGGCCGCCTGCGGCATCGACATCTTCCGCATCTTCGACGCCCTGAACGACGTCGAGCAGATGCGTCCGGCGATCGAGGCGGTCGTCGAGACCGGCACCGCGGTCGCGGAGGTGGCGCTGTGCTACACCGGCGACCTGTCCGACCCGGCCGAGACGATCTACACCCTCGACTACTACGTCAACCTGGCGCGCAAGTGCGTCGAGGCGGGCGCGCACATCCTGGCCATCAAGGACATGGCAGGCCTGCTGCGTCCCCCGGCCGCGGCGAAGCTCGTCCAGGCGTTGCGGGACGAGTTCCCCGACGTCCCGCTGGCCCTGCACACCCACGACACCGCCGGTGGCCAGCTCGCGACCCTGCTGGCCGCGATCCGCCACGACGTCGACATCGTCGACGTGGCCAGCGCCCCGATGTCGGCGACCACCTCGCAGCCGTCCGCGTCCGCGCTCGTGTTCGCGCTGCAGCACACCGACGCCGCCACCAAGCTGGATTCCCGCGCGGTCACCGACCTGGAGCCCTACTGGGAGGCGGTCCGCAAGGTCTACCACCCCTTCGAGTCGGGTCTGCCCTCGCCGACCGGACNNCGGACGCGTGTACGACCACGAGATCCCCGGCGGCCAGCTGTCCAACCTGCGCCAGCAGGCGATCGCGCTGGGCCTGGGCGACAAGTTCGAGCAGATCGAGTCGACCTACGCCGCCGCGGACAAGATCCTCGGACGTCCGACGAAGGTCACCCCGAGCTCCAAGGTCGTCGGCGACCTGGCCCTGCACCTGGTGNNCGACCCGAAGGACTTCGAGGCCGACCCCAACAAGTTCGACATCCCCGACTCGGTGATCGGCTTCCTGAACGGCGAGCTCGGCCAGCCTGAGGGCGGTTGGCCCGAGCCCTTCCGCTCGAAGGCGCTGCAGGGGCGCAAGGCCCCGGTGCGCATCACCGAGGTTCCCGCGGACGACCTGGCCAAGCTCGAGGAGGGCGGACGCACCCGTCAGGAGACCCTGAACCGTCTGCTCTTCCCCGGCCCCACCAAGGACTTCGACGACTACCGCGACAACTACGGCGACCTGTCCGCCGTCCCGACCCTGCCCTACCTCTACGGCCTGGAGCGGGACGTGGAGACCGTCGTCAGCCTCGACAAGGGTGTCAGCCTGCTGTTCGCGCTGGAGGCGATCAGTGACGCCGACAAGAAGGCCAAGCGCACCGTCCACGCCACGATGAACGGCCAGATGCGCCCCGTCCGGGTGCGGGACAAGTCGATCAAGGCCGAGCTCGCGGCG
>DGKN01000242.1:13458-23388 GCA_002387005.1 Propionibacteriaceae bacterium UBA4569 | reverse complement strand
GATCGACCCCAGCTGAGCGGGGCCAGCCGAGCCGATCTAACTGAGGACGGCGAACAGGTCGGGGTCCGGGCGTCCAACCGCCCGGGCCTCGGCCGCCCAGCCGGGGTAGCGGCGCAAGTGGTCGAACACCTGCCCGGCAACGACGGACGAACGGGGCTCGACCGTGTCGATGACCGCCGCGAGTCCATGGGCGGTGTCGAGCACGTGCTTGTGGGTGGCATGGCCGACCTTCGTCCCCGGCAACGGTCGGACGCGCAACTCCGCGTCCCGACTCAGCAGGCGACGGATGCCGTACTCGGCCGGCAGCCCGGCGCGGGCCAGATCCAGCTCGGTCTCGTCCAGGTTGTCGATGCTGATCTGGGCGCCGCCCCAGGCCAGGTCGTCCAGCCACACGGTCAGGATCGTCCACGCCTTCGGCAGCTGGTCGGGTGTAACGAAACGACCCGCGACCAGGTGTTCGACGTCGTTGTGGGATGGCATTCCCGGCGGCAGGCGCGGCGCATGGTGCGGTGTGCGCACCAGCGGGCCGAGCTTCGACAACAACCCGACGCTTCGTCCCTCCACCTCGGGGACGCGGAAGTTCTGAGCCGCGATGCTGCGCAGCCGTCCGGCCAACAGGGGAGAGGCAGGCGTGAGCTGGCGCACCGTCTCCACGTCGATCGCCCACATCCGCAACTCACCCATGACGCCACCGTAAACCCCGGCCACCGGCCGAATAGAGTGGCCGGGTGAATCCGCGCTCCCGAAAGATGATCGTCACCGGCACGCTCGTCGTCCTGATGGTCCTCGCCGTGCTCGGGGCCGCGCTGCCCGCGCTGGCCAACACCTCCGTCGATGCGAAGGTCACCCAGGTCACCGGCCTGGCCGCTGACACCAGCCAGAACGTGTGGTGGACGACCGACTCCTCGGGCACCATCCAGGCCATCGGGTCGGACGGCGCCGTGCAGGGCGAACTCACCCTCGACGTGACGCCCACCTCCGTGCAGGCGCTGACGATGCGCGGCGGCCGGTTGTTCGTCGCCGACATCGGGGACGCCGCACGGTCCCGGCAAGCGGTGGACGTGTACGCCGTGACCGTCCCGGCCGTTGGAAGCGCCACCACGACGAAGTACGAGCTGGTCTATCCCGATGGAGCGCACGACGCGGCCGCAATGACCGTGAGCCCGAACGGACGCATCTACGTCATCACCTCCGGCGACAACCCCGGCATCTACCGCACCTCCACCACCCCCACGTCGGGCGGCATCACCAATGAACTCACCCGCACCGCGGACGCACCCGAGTGGGTCACCGACGCCGTCTACACCACCGACGGCACCGACCTGGTGCTGCGCACCCTCAACTCCGTGATCGTCTACGACGGCGAGACCTTCACCCGGCAGGCCGCCGCCAAGCTGACCGACGGCGCCAGCGGACAGGCCATCGCCCACGCCCTGTCCGGCACCGGCTTGGTCGCCGCGAGCCAGTCGACCCCCGTGCAACTGGTCGACACCACCGTCCCCACGACGCTCGTCGACGTCGGCACCGCCCCGTCCCCGTCGACGGCCAGCAGTGGTTCGGCCAGCCCGTCCGCCTCGGCCAGCGCCGCAGCCACCGACTCGACCGCCTCGACGGCCAACCGCAGCGGCACCTTCTGGGCGCTCGTCGGCGCGGGATTGCTGAGCCTGCTGGCGGCTGGGATCGTGGCCTTCAAGCGATGAGACTCGCCGCTGGGCGCGTCATCACCGGCGTGGTCGGCGGTGATGGTCCAGCCACGCTCACCATCACCGACGACCGGATCGTCTCCGTTTCACCGGGCATCGCCCCCGACGCCGAGGTGTTGGACGGGGTGCTCGTCCCCGGTTTCGTCGACACCCACTGCCACGGCGGGGCTGGTGCCGACTTCACCAGCCCCGACCCGGACGCCGTCCTCGCGGCGATCGAGTTCCACCGTCGCCATGGGTCGACGACCGTCTTCGCGTCCACCGTGACCGCGCCCATCGACGAGCTCGTCGCGCAGATCTCCCGGTTGCGGCCATTGGTCGAGGCCGGTGAACTGGGCGGCATCCACCTGGAGGGTCCCTTCCTCGCCGAGGAGCGCAAGGGCGCGCACGAGGCGTCCTTGCTGTGTGACCCGACCATCGAATGTCTGGAGCGTTTGCTCGAAGCGGCCGCTGGGACGATCGCGATGGTCACAATCGCACCCGAACTGCCCGGTGGGCTGGAGGCGGTCGCCTGGCTGGCGGAGCGTGGCATCGTCGCGGCCATTGGGCACAGCGACGCCGACGCCGCCAGCACCCGCGCGGCCGTGAATGCCGGGGCCATCGTTGCCACGCACCTGTTCAACGCCATGCCCGGTGTCCACCACCGCAGCCCCGGGCCGATCCCGGTGCTGCTCGCCGACGAGCGCGTCGCCGTCGAACTGATCTGTGACGGGGTGCACCTCGCGCCGGAGGTGGTCGCCATGGCCATCACCGCCGCCGGGCCCCAGCGGACGATCCTGGTGACCGACGCGATGAGCGCCACCGGCCAACCCGACGGTGACTACCGTCTGGGCGCGCTCGGCGTCCGCGTCACCGACGGCGTCGCCCGGATCATCCAGGCGGACGGCTACCGGGGGCCCATCGCCGGTTCCACCCTCACCATGGACGCGGCCGTCCAGTTCGTCGTCGGGCTCGGCATCCCGATCGAGGANNCCACGGGCTTGCCGACGTGGGCGCGCTGGCCCCGGGGCGACGGGCCGACGCCTGCCTGCTCGACCCATCTGGACGCCTGCTGCGGGTGCTCCGCCGGGGGGTCTGGCTCTGAGTTCCGCCAAAATCGCCACGGGAGAGCAATCCGGTCCCACAGCGGGGCCGAATTGCTCTCACGTGGCGATTTTGGCGGAGCTGGGGGCCGCACCCGCCTTCGTACCCAACCATCGCCGGGCAACCATCGCCGGGCAAGCGGTGACGTGGCGGGCCATGTTGCGGGGGAATATATGGTTGCCCTGACCCCACCAGCCCCGTCGCGCAGGAGAACTNNTCGTTACAATTATCCTGAATCATTCACACCACGCTGGAGTGCACCCCCCACCGGGGGCCGTTGACCCGCGCGCCGCGGTGCGCAGAAATTCGAGGACGGACCATGAGCGGCGACCTGATCGACACCACCGAGATGTACCTGCGCACCGTCTACGAGCTGGTCGAGGAGGGCGTCCCGCCCCTGCGCGCACGCATTGCCGAACGCCTGCACCAGAGCGGTCCGACGGTCTCCCAGACCGTCGCCCGGATGGAGCGCGACGGCCTGCTCACCGTCCACGAGGACCGCCGAATCGAGCTCACCGACCAAGGAAGCCACCTCGCCGAGGCCGTCATGCGCAAGCACCGCTTGGCCGAGCGTCTGCTGGTCGATGTGATCGGCCTGGACTGGAGCCTGGTGCACGACGAGGCCTGCCGCTGGGAGCACGTGATCAGCGAAGAGGTGGAGCAGAAGCTGGTCGCGATCCTGCACGAGCCCACTGAATCCCCCTACGGCAACCCCATCCCCGGCCTCGACGCCCTCGGGGGGGCGCAGGAGGTGCCCGCTTTCCGCGAGGGGGTCGTCCCCCTCAGCGAGGCGCTGAAGACCGCCGATGGTGACTTCGACCTGCGCCGGATGAGCGAGAACGTCCAGGCGGACGCCGACACCCTCGCCCTTCTGGCCGAGGTCGGCCTGCGTCCCGGTGTCCGTTTCTCCGCCCGGCAGGAGGCGCGCCGGGTCGTGGGCTCGGNNCCCCGAATGCGACCTCGCCATCCACGTGTGCGACGGCCTGTTCGTCTCCGCCAGTTGATGAGCCCCACCTCCACCCTCCAGGCCATCTCCGCTCGAGCGCTGGTGACCCTGTGCCATTCGCACTGGTACGACGCCGCCGCGCACCTGCTCCGGCTCCGGATCGGCGCCGGCGAGACCGATCCCGCCATCCTCGAGGCCAGCCGTCTCGCAGAGATCGCGGTGCGGGTGCTCGCCCTGGACGCGGAGGACTTCATCGAACTGGCCGCCACGGTGCCTGAGCGGTCGTGGGCGAATGACCTCGCCGCCTGTGCCTTCCCGGCCGAACCCCGGGACCCTCGTCGAGCTGCTCTGGGCTCGCTCGTCCCGCTGTACGAGCTGATGCTGGAGGTGATCGACCTGCGCGGCGAGCGCCAGGAGCCGCAGGCGCTGGTCGTCACCGCCCACCTGATCGGTGAGTACCTGTGCCAGCTGGGCTGGGAGTCGGCGTTGGGCCACGCCGGCGACCCGCTGCGCATGGGCGAATACGTGGGCCAGCGCTGGGGGACGAGCGACCCCGCGTGCCCGCACAACTCGGCGATGCGCCAGACCGCCAAGCGGTCGCTGAATGCCTGTGGCGGCGACGTCCCCGGCTACACCAGCTACCTCAACAAATTCCATTCCCGCCTGGGCGACACCCTGGCCGTCTGCGCGATGAACCACGAGACGATCGACGCGGGCGAGCGTCCGGATGTTGGCCCGACCTGCCCCAACCCCTGCACCTGGGCAGTCCGGGGGACGCGTGAAGCCAGACGCGACCTGGACGCCCGGATGCGCCTCGCCCTGGTCTACCTCGACTCCCCGCTGGTCGCCCTGCGCCACCACGCCCCGGTCGGGCACTTCTTCGGCGTCCCGTCCACCTCGGAGATCGCCCCGGGTTGGCTGCGCACCTGGCAGAAGCTGACGGTGCAGTGGCCGGACGGCTCAAACCCCCTGCTGGCCCAGGCTGCCGCCGATCCCAGCGAGGTGCTGCCCGGGCTCTCGGCGTTGGTCACGACCGTCGCGGGACGCCCGGTGCGCAGCGGCACGTTGCTGTCGCGGATCGGGGACGACATCATCGCGTCCCTGCAGCGCGCCTCGGAATAGTCTGGTGCCGGGCACCGTTGAACCGCATGTAGGCGCCGAATGCGGCGCGCCCGACCCGAGAGGACAGACATGCCCGTCGCCCTGAACAAGGACAACTTCGCCACCACCGTCAAGGACAGCTCCGTCGTCCTCGTCGACTTCTGGGCCTCCTGGTGTGGCCCGTGCATGCGCTTCGCGCCCATCTATGAGGAGGCTGCCGGCCGCCACGAGGGCGTCACCTTCGCCAAGGTCGACACCGAAGAGGAGCGCGACCTCGCCGCCGCCCTCGAGATCACCTCGATCCCCACGATCATGGGCTTCCGCGACGGCGTGCTCGTCTTCCGCCAGGCCGGCCTGCTGAGCGGCACCCAGCTCGACCAGCTGGTCGACCAGATCAAGGCCATCGACCCGGCCGACCTCGAGAAGGCCGCGAACACCCCGGCCTGAGCGGCCTGACCGAAACGCACCAGACGCCCGTCCCCCGTGAAAGGGGGACGGGCGTCTGTCGTCCGGTCGGACCTCGGAATACCAATCTCGTCTGGCGACCCTGGGAAGATTCGAACTTCCGACACATGGTTTAGGAAACCACTGCTCTATCCCCTGAGCTACAGGGCCAGCACCCGCGCGGCGGGCTCCGCCAAACCCTACCGCCAGCCCCCAGCCGCCACCCAATCACTCAGGGGCTGACCATCACCTGAAAGCCTGCCCCAGCGCGGGCCGAAAGGATGGTCGGGGCCGGGGCTGGCCCCTACATTTATCCCGAGAGCGGCGTCGCGTCGCAACGTCTCCTGGGGGTGGGTAGACGGCCTCACGGCCCTTCTGCGACGTCGCTCTCCCCATGCCCTGTGTTCATTCGTCCGGCTGGCCCTGTACCCGAGGCTGGGTAGGCTCGAACCATGAGTGAGCATGGGCTGAGGGCAGCACAGGGCAAGATGCGCGCCGCGGGGGTCAGCGAAGTCGCCATCGAGGTGTTCTCCCATTACTACCGCGAGCTCGAATCGGGAGCCGGGGGTCTGATCCTGGAGAGCTCGATCGAGCCCCTCACGGACGTCGCCACCGTCGACGGCATCGAGGTCTCCGAAGCCGACGCACACGACGCCTTCGCCAAGACCGTCTTCATCAAGCTGAACGGTGGCCTGGGCACCTCCATGGGCCTGGACCGCGCCAAGAACCTGCTCCCGGTCAGGGATGGGCTCACCTTCCTCGACATCATCGTCAAGCAGACGCTGTCGGCCCGCGAGCGCTACGACGTTGCGTTGCCGTTGCTGTTCATGAACTCCTTCCGGACGCGCGACGACACCCTCGAGGTGCTCGCGAAGTACCCCGATCTGGCCGTCGAGGGACTGCCCGTCGACTTCCTGCAGAACCAGGAGCCGAAGCTGCTGGCCGACTCCCTGGAACCTGTCGAGTGGCCCGCCGACCCGACGCTCGAGTGGTGCCCGCCCGGACACGGTGACCTGTACACCGCGCTCGAGGGCTCCGGCGTGCTGGACCAGCTGCTCGCCGCGGGCTTCCGGTATGCCACGGTCAGCAATGGCGANNCGACACCTGACCCGCAGATTGCCGGGTGGTTCGCGCAGACCGGTGCTCCCTTCGCGGCGGAGCTGTGTGTGCGCACCGTCAACGACAAGAAGGGCGGCCACGTCGCCGTTCGCAAGGCAGACGGCCAGCTGGTGTTGCGCGAGACCGCGCAGACCTCGCCGGACGAGATGCAGTACTTCACCGACGAGCACCTGCACCGCTACTTCAACACGAACAACCTGTGGCTCGATCTGCAGGCGGTGCGCGACACCCTCACCGCCAAACACTCGGTGCTGGGGCTGGCGATGATCCGCAACACCAAGACCGTCGACCCGGCCGATGCCAGCTCGCCGTCCGTCGTGCAGATCGAGACCGCCATGGGCGCCGCGATCGAGGTCTTCCCCGGCGCCACCGCCATCTGCGTCGGCCGTGACCGTTTCGTCCCGGTCAAGACGACCAACGAGCTGCTGCTGTTGCGCTCGGACCTGTACGAGCTCGACGACCTGGGCCACCTGGTCGCGCAGACCGAGAAAGCGCCCGAGGTGAGCCTGGGCAAGCCCTTCAAGCTGGTGCAGGACTTCGAGCGCCGCATCCCGGAGCCGCCGTCGCTGCGTGAGGCGGTGCTGTTGACGGTGGACGGCGACGNNCGGCGTCGTGGTCAAGGGACGCGTGCAGATCGACGCGGACGAGCCCACGACGATCGCCGACATGACGGTGCTGGAGGGGTGAACCCCGACCTGCTGAAGGTGCTCGGCCTCGCCCTGGTGGGCGAGGCCGTGCCCGTCCCCGAGGCCGGCGCCGACGTTGCCGAGTGGCTGTCCGGCAATGGATGGACGCCCGCACGCATCGCAGACCTGCGCCACCAGCGGCAGGAGGCGGGGAAGCCTTGGCCCTTCCCCGTGGCGCCCGAACCCGTTCGTCCGATCGGCTTTGCCCGGTTCACCGCCGTGCTGGCGCAGGCCCGCACCGAGCTGGGCGTCGACGGGCTGGTGCCGACCAGGCACACCGGCCCCCGGCTGATCGGGCCGGCGGAGCGGCGACTGCTCGCCGAGCGCCCGCCGCACCACGGCAACGTCGGCTGAGCCCAGGCGTGCCCCCGCCCGTGGACGAACTTGCCCATCGGCGAACTTGCCCCACTGGTGAACTTGTCCCACTTGCCAACTTGCCCACCGGCGAACTGGCCCCACCGACGAACAAACCCCGCACCAATCCGGTGCGGGGTTCGTCGTGTGTGTTGGGGCCGAGCCCCTACAGATCATTCAGATCAGATGGAGCGCTTGCGCAGCTCGTCNNGCTCTCCTGGGTGTCAGCGGCCTCGGCGGGCGCGGTGAAGCGGGCCTTGGCAGCCTCGTACGGCTTCACGATGAAGAAGTACACGACGCAGGCCATCAGCAGGAAGGCGACCAGCGCGGTCAGGAAGGGGCCGACGGTGGTCAGGCCACCGGGGGCCCAGTCGTCGAACTTGGGGGCGCCGCCGGCCTTGGCCAGCAGCTCGATGATGATCGCGGTGAAGGTGCTCACCACGGTGGCGAAAGCGCCACCGACGATGAAGGCGACGGCCAGCTCAATGAGGTTGCCGCGCATGATGAAGTCCTTGAAACCCTTCATGGGTCTCTCCTCTCGGTTAGACAGGCAGACCCGGACGGGCACTGCGCGCTGCCAACGCTAGGACACCGTGGAACGATCAACAATTCGTGCGGACCCCACCCGAGACCCCAATATGCGTCCGGTGAGTTAAGCCTTGCCCACCCTTTTCGGGGTATCGGGCCTAGTCAGTAGAGCGTTGAATGCACGTTTGGTGACTGGTTCCCAACCTGAGATTGTTCACAGTTTCTCCACTGCTCAGCCCAGTGCAATGCCAAGGTCGGACGACCCTGACCACGCCGCCAGCTTCTGTGCGATCTCTTCCGGGGCAGCAACCAGCAGCACGCCGTCGTCGGATTCGGTCGCCGGCACCTGCGCCACCCGGACCCTGGCTGCGATGGTCACGGGATTGCCGTCCTGGCCCGCTGCGACGATCGTCACCCGATCGCCGGAGCGCACGACCTGCAGCGCCGAGCGATCGCGGACGTGGATCGGCACCAGCAGCTCACCCTTGGCGTGAGATGCGCTGGATGAGATCACGCCCAGCGCAGTCACTGGCGCGCCCCGCGGCACCGGCGCGGCGAGCAGGCGCCCAACCAGGTCGGTCGGGTCGGAGACCGACTCGTCCGGCACCAACCGGGACGGCATCTCGGCGACGGTCAGGTCGTCGTCCGTGATCGGGTCGCTGCCGTCGAGCGCCCGCGCTGCGACGACCACCGGTACGGTCGCCTCCGGGGCAGGGGAGAGGGCGCCGATGATCGCCAGCACGCAGCCTGCGGCCGCGAGTGCGGCCAGCGAGCGGCGGTGCCAGCGCACGGCGCGGACGAGTTGGGCCCAGAACGAAGAAATTCTCACATCTCCACTCTGGGAAATGCGAGGACTTTCGTGTCATCGTCCACAGGCAGCGCCGAAGCAGCGGGTGGCTGTGGACAAAAGGCAGCGGTTCAGGAAGCCTTGCTGGCCGGCGTGGAACTGGCCGTGGTTGAGCCGGACGAGGAGGATGAAGATCCGGAGGATGAATCGGAGGTCGAGCCGCTGGAGCTGCTGGTACTGGTGTTGGAGGCCGCGGACGAGTTCTCCGAGCTGGAGTTCGCGGAGTTGGAGGCGCCCTTGGTCCGGTTGTCAGTGGCGTNNACGCCGACGGCGTTGTAGACCTTGCGCAGTTCCCCGCCGCACTCCTCGCAGACGGTCAGCGCTGGGTCGCTGAACTTCTGCACCTTCTCAAGCTCGACACCACATTCGCGGCAGCGGTACTGGTAGGTGGGCATCAGGCCCCTTTCTCGACGGTCGGCAACAGATCGTATCGACGCGTGGCACAACGCTCACAATCGTCCTTCTGTTCCGCTCAGGCGTGCAGCGTCCGCGTCGGGGTCACGATCACGTCGATCGTTCGGTCGTGCGGTTCGGTGGGCAGGGCGTCCACCACGTCGTCGTCAGTCACCAGGGCAACCAGCAACGCATCCGGACGAGCGAACGCGAGCGCCCGGTCGAACCAGCCACCGCCCACGCCCAGCCGTCGTCCGTCCAGTGTGACCGCCATCGCGGAACACAGCACCACGTCCGCCTGTGCCAGCGCCGCCGCTCCGAGCGCGGGCCCCGTGGGCTCGGGGATGCCCCACAACCCGTCCCGCAGCCGGTCCGGGCCTTCGTAGCGAGCCCAGTCCGGCTCATGCCGAGCGCCATCGGCCGTGGGCGACAGCACCGGCGCGAGCACCCGTTGCCCCCGCCGCCACAGGGCTTCGGTCAAAGCCAGTGTCCCGGGTTCAGGGCGCGAACCCCCAGCTGGCATCGAAAGGTAGATCGCGATCGTCCCCACGTCCCTCAGCTGTTCGAGCACCCGGGCGACGCGCCGCTCGTCCCATTCCTGCCAGATCATCGTGGGCACCGCGCGACGGGCCACCAGCCGTTCCGCCCTGAGCTGGGCCTTCGCCCGTGCGGCAGCGCCTTCGGGGGTGGTCGCGGTCATCGCCCTATCGTAGGAGCCATGGCTCT
>DGKN01000242.1:12989-13352 GCA_002387005.1 Propionibacteriaceae bacterium UBA4569 | reverse complement strand
CCGTCGCCCCCCACCGCGACTACGTGCTCGGCCTGGTGCAACCGCTGCCGCCGTTCGGCATGGCGTTGTTGGATGCCTGGGGCTTGGCATTGTGCGAATCGGTGCCGGCCGCGACCGACCTGCCCGCCTTCGACTCGGCCACCGTGGACGGCTACGGGGTGCGCGCCGAGGACGTCGCCGGAGCGACCCAGGGCGAACCCCGCGGCCTGACGTTTCGCCCCGGCGGTGCCACCGGGCCCCTGACCACCGGCAAGGCCATCCCGGTGGCTGCTGGCCAACCCATGCCCGAGGGCGCGGACTGCGTGCTCCCCAAGGAGTTCACCACCGCCAAAGGCCAGCGGCTGCGCGTGCTCGAACCCGTTG
>DGKN01000242.1:11288-12855 GCA_002387005.1 Propionibacteriaceae bacterium UBA4569 | reverse complement strand
TCGATCGGCTCAGACCTCGTCGACCCCTCCCGTCGGCTCACCAGCCCGGAACAACATTTTGATGCAACCTCCTACATGCTGGCCGCCGCCGCGAAGGCCGAGGGTTGCCAGGTCTGGCGGGTCGCCGTCGACTCCGAGGACGCCACCCGGGTGCGGGAGGTGATCGGCGACCAGTTGATCCGCGCCGACCTCGTCATCACCACCGGGGGGCTCGAGGGAGCCGCGGTGCTGGAGCAGGTCGCCCCCGGGCTGGGACGCTGTGACATCACCGACCTGGCGCTGCAGCCNNGGGGGGGGCGGGGGGGGGCGCGGGGCGCGGCGGGGGGGGGGCGCTTTTCCCCCCCCCCGCCGGGGCGCGGCACCCCGGCTCCCGGCAGGGCTTCGGGTTGATGGGCGACGATGAGGTGCCGCTGCTGATGCTGCCGTCCAACCCGACCGCTGCGCTGGTGGGCTTCCACGCGTTCGGTCGTCCGGTGATCCGCACGCTGATGGGTGTCGAGCCGGTGACTCCGGTCAACCAGCGCGCGATCACGACCACGATCGTCCGCTCGACGCCGGGCGTGTTCACTGCGATCCCTGCATTCGTCCACGAGGAAGGTGGGCGGCACAGCGTCGAACTCGTCCACGGCGACCACCCGAGCGCGAACCTGGCCACCGCGAATGCGCTGGTCGTGCTGGCCGAGGGGGCCGAGGACGTGCCCGCCGGGCAGTCCGTCGTGGTGTGGATGATCGACCGTGACTGAGCGCCGGGTCTGGCGGGCCGAACAGACGTCCGTCGACGACCTGCGCCCCGACCCTGCGCTGCGCCGCACGGCACCGCCCACCGCGACCACGGTGGAGGTCCCGGAACTGCTGTCCCCATGGCAGTCTCCCGACGGACGGTCGCTGCCCGAGGGTGTCGAGTTCCCCAGCCGGCACAGCTGGCCGGTGGAACTGCGCAGCGGGAACGTGGTGTTGCGCGGGTTGCGCCGGCCCGATCGCAAGCGTTGGGACGAGGTCCGCACCCGCAACCGCGCCTGGACGGGTCCGTGGGACGCGACGATGACGCCCGAGGGTGGCGGCAAGCGTCCGAGTTTCGGCCAGATGGTCCGGCTGTCGGATCGGGCCGGACGCGAGGGGACGGCGCTCCCGTTTGCCGTGTGCTGGGACGAGGGGTGGCCGGGCAATCCCACCGAACCGAAGCGGTGCCGGCTGTCGGGGCAGGTGAGTGTTTCCAACATCGTGCTTGGTTCGGCCAGGTTCGGCTCGATCGGCTACTGGGTGGACGAGGAACTGGCCGGGCGCGGTGTCGCCCCGACCGCCGTGGCCCTGGTCACCGACTACTGCTTCCAGGTGATGCGCCTGCACCGGATCGAGGTCTGCATTCGTCCCGAGAACACCAAGTCGCTCCGCGTGGTCGAGAAGCTCGGCTTCCGACCGGAAGGTCTGCGGCGGGCCTTCCTGCACATCGACGGCGAGTGGCGCGACCACCTCTGCTTCGCCCTCACCAAGGACGAGGTCCCCGGCGGGGTGCTGAACCGCTACCTCGGCTGAACCCCGAACATTCCCCGGAACCCCAAGAGCGATC
>DGKN01000242.1:0-11240 GCA_002387005.1 Propionibacteriaceae bacterium UBA4569 | reverse complement strand
CCTCCGCCCACATCGTGGGGGAGCCACGAGACCCCGGGCCGGTCAATTGTCAACGGATTCCTCGACACGCGCTCGAGGTCAAGTGTCCAACTCGAATCGCAACGTACGGTTTCTGCCTGTGGGAGCGGGATTGATCTATGGTGCACTGGCAGTGGTCTGGCTGGTCTTCCTCGTGCCGTGGTTCTTGTCCCGGCGTGAGGTCGACCCGATTGAGGATGGCGACATCGGCGAGCGGTTCACGCGCGCCGTCAGGATCATCCAGTTGGCCCATACCGACGAGGTTGCCGAGGTCTCCACGCCCCTGACCCGTCGTGCCGCGCGCTACGAGATACATCAGACTGCGCGTCTGGCGGCTCGTCGTCGTCGCCGCGTGCTCATCGGTCTGGTCACCACAAGCCTGCTGTCCGCGCTCGCTGCCCCCTTCACCTCGGTGACCTGGTGGCAGGCACTCGTCCCCTTCGTGCTGCTGGGTGCTTTCGTCTACGTCGCGCACGTCAGCGTGACCAGCATGAACGCCCGTCTGGACGCACGTCTGGCGGCGATCGGCGAAGCGGACGATGACGAGGCAACCGTGGTGTTGCGGCCCATGGAGGCTGACGCGGAGGACTCGCACGAACTCTCCATCGAGATCAGCGCCCCCATCGAGGTGACGGGCTCCTTGTGGGACCCGATCCCCGTCGTCGCACCCACCTATCTGGACAAGCCGCTGGTGCCCCGTACCGTGCGGACGATCGACCTGTCGGCCCCGGAGCCGACGGTGTCCGTGCCGCGAATGCCGGTCGTCGCCGAGCCGCTGGAAGCACCCGTCGCAGACGAGCGTCGCGACCGCGCTGTGGGGGAGTGACCGGTTCGCGCCCCAGCGGGCGCGGGTGCTAGTGTGTGCTTCGCACTTGGGGCATTGGCGCAGTTGGTAGCGCGNNTCGAATCCCCTATGCTCCACCAGCAAGAAACCTCGCTGACTAGGATGAACGGTTCCGGTCATGCGGGGTTCTTTCATGTCTGGGGTCATTTTGCCGCCTCTCGCGGACCCCCGGCGGAAGCCAGGGCCGCATTGAGCCTTGCCAGCCCCGCAACATCGGCGGTCGTGCCCAGGTAGTGCAGGTAGCGGTTCGTGGTCGCGATGGACTCGTGGCCCATCCATGCCTGCACGGTCCCCGGGTCGACACCACGGGCCAGCCACAGGCAGGCGGCGGTGTCCCGCAGGTCGTGGATCCGTCGGCCCTGGCCTGTCTTCTTCCAGTCGAGGGTGCGGACGACGGCGTTGCGGTGCAGCTGGGCGCCCATGTAGGTGGTCAGCAGCAGGTCGTCGGGACCCTTGCCCAGGGTGAAGCGCTTGATGATGGGCAGCACTCGGTTGGCGACGGGCACGCGACGTGACCGCCCGCTCTTGGTGGCCTTCACGCCGACGCCCTCGGGAGCCGAACGACGCACCAGGAGGGCCGGCGACGGGATCTCGATGAAGTCGCCGACGCGCAACTCGCGAGCCTCGGCCCAGCGCAGCCCGGTCCAGCCGAGAACGAGCATCACGTCGGCCAGCCGTGGGTCTCGTTCCCGCCACATCAGCCACGCCGCTTCCAGCTCGTCCTCCGTGAAGGGCTGCAGCTCGACGGGCGGGAGAGAACTCTTCGGCACTCGGACTGCGGTGACCGGGTTGGTGGCGATCAGCTTCTCCCGCACGCACCAGGCGAAGAAGACCGACAGGCTGGCCCGGTAGCGCACCACGGAGTTGTGGCTCAGGCCGCGTGACAGCAGCGCCTCGAAGGAGCGGGCCACCTCGCGGCCACTGACCGCCGAGACCTGCAGCGCCTGGAGGCTGGTCGGGACGAGGCGCAGCAGCTCACGGTCGGTCTGCCAGGTCTTCACCGCGACGGTGGTGCGCCGGATCTCGAGCCAGCGGGGGAGCAGGTCACGCACCCGCTCCTTGCCAGCGCGGGGGTCGACGCCACCGGCGAGGGCGGCACGTTCCCGGGTGAGCCAGGCATTGGCTTCCCGCCGGGTGTCGAAGGTGCGGGAGGCGACCTTCACCCGTCCGCTCTTGAGGTGGGCGCGGAAGCGCCCGTTGGGGGTCTTCTCGATGCTCACGCAGCGGCCCGCCTCAGCCAAGCCTCGACGTCAGCCCGCAGGTAGCGCGGGCAGGTGGGCGACAGCCAGGTGCAGCGCGGCCCCTGCCCGGTCTTGCGCCAGCGGCACAGGGTGGACGGGGAGACGCGCAGCCAGACCGCCAGCTCGTCGCTGGTCAGGTAGTCGAAGGTGGGCTCGGGCCGGGGCATGGTGTCCAGGCTGACGACGGTGTCGGTCTTGCTCATGGGTTCAGTTCTCCTTGGTGTGGGGGGTGTTGGTGGCTTTCCACTGGTCGTACTCGCGGGCCCGGGCTGCGGCTGCGAGGGCGAGGGCTTCGTCGGCGGTGGTGTCCCAGCCGGTGCCGGCATAGGCCCAGTCCCGCAGGATCAGGGTGGTGTCGTCGTCCTCGTCGTCGGTGAGCAGGTCGACGCTGTCCCAGCCGACGGGCTGACCGGTACGGCGGGACTCCTGGACGAGGGTCTGGAAGCGGGACCGTGCCCGCCGCAGCGCCCCGAGGGTGATGCTGTAGCGGCGGCTCCTGGTGGAAAAGTGGCCACGGAAGCCGAGTTCGTGGGCCCACTTTCCAATGTGGGCGTACACGTCGAGACCGTCCTTACCCAGCGGCCCGGGGACGTCATGGCCGGCGCGGCGCAGGGTGTCGCGGCTCTTGGCGTGTCCGGACCAGATGCGGCAGAGGGTCACAAGCCGGTCGAGGTGGGGGTTGGAGGCGCCACCATGCTTGGCCGCGGTGGCGTCCTTGGTGGCGTACTTCGCGAGGTACCCGGCGACCTGAGCGGGCGTGAGCTCACGGTCGGAATCGTCAGGCCGACCAGCGCTCCGGATCGCCTTGGCATCAACCTGGGCGCCGAACCTCAGCGGGACCTGCTTGACCGCCTCGTGCGGTGAGGGAGCAAGGAAAACCACAGTGGCCGCTGCGTCATGCGCGAGCTGGGCGAGGACCTCGGCGGTGATGCCGGACGGTGCGGCGGCGCCGATGCCCTGGGCTGCGGGTCCGTCGAGGCGGATGAGGGCGTGGAAGTGGATCGCGCCGCGGATCTGCATCTCGGCGACCTTCGCGAACTGAATCGAGCACGCGATTCGCACACGCGAGTTCAGGCCGGGTGACAAGCTTCCGTCCCAACACGAGCTCGCAGCCCAGTACGGCGTAGCGAGAATGACGATCCAACAGGCGCTGCGCGTACTACGGGAAGAAGGCCTGGTGGTTACCCGCCAAGGCAGCGGCGCCTATGTGAAGGCCCAAACGGAGCGCACCGTAGATCTGCGGCCGCTACTGCAGATGGCCTTCGCTGCCCCGGAGGTCACCATCGACTTTTGTGGCTTCACCGCCGAGACGTTGGCAGGAGCCCTCGCCGAGCCGCTGGACCGTGTGCGCTCCGGTGAGCTACACCCTCGTTCGGTCTCGGTCCGACTCTTGCTTCCGGACCCCACCGCCCCACTGTCACTACCGGTGATCGTCGATCACATACCAGAGGAGAGCGTGACCGCCCGCGAGCGCTTGGCCGGCATTGCCGATCGATCGGTGCAGGCGCTGACAGATTCTCTCACCGAGCTGGCGGACTTCAAGCTCCTGAACCTCGCGAAGGTCGAACGGCGGGTGCTCCAGTCCGCGCCGCAAGCGAAGGGTGAGTCCCATAGCGTGGTGGCAATTCCCGTGGTGACCCGGCCGGGGTTTGAAGGCTCTGGGGTGGGTCATCGTGGGACCGATTCCGCCAAGAACCATGTGAAGGACCCCACGATGACCCACCACCAGTCTGCCCTGTCCGGCCTGCTGCAGGAACTGCTCGACGACCCCTCCCTCGCGCATGAGGAATTGTTCCGCCGCCTGTTGCAGGCCGGCCTGCAGGACCTGATCGAGGCTGAGGCCGCCGTCAAGGTCGGCGCCGGCCGCTACGAACGCACCGAACAGCGTGTGACGCGGCGCAACGGTACCCGCGCCAAGACCCTGGCCACCCCGGCCGGGCAACTCGACCTCGCGATCCCCAAACTGCGCGAGGGATCCTTCTTCCCGTCCCTGTTGCACCCACGCCGCAGGGTCGACAAGGCGCTCTACTCGGTGATCTGCACAGCCTGGATCGAGGGCATCTCCACCCGCAAGGTCGACGAGCTCGTCAAGGCCTTGGGCAACGAGTCGGGTATCTCCAAATCGTCGGTCTCACGGATTTGCGGTGACATCGACGAGGTCGTCACCACGTTCATGACCCGATCCTTGGACCACACCTGGTTCCCCTACCTCTACCTCGACGCCACCTACCTCGACGTCCGACACCACGGGCATGTCGTCTCCCAAGCTGTCGTCGTCGCGGTCGGCGTGTCCGCCCTCGGACGCCGTGAGATCCTCGGCATGGCCGTCGGCGACAGCGAGTCGACCGACTTCTGGACCGAATTCCTGCGCGGTCTGCGCCAGCGCGGCCTCAACCCCACCAGCCCCACCCGCCCCGAAGGGGTTGCGCTGGTCATCTCAGATGCCCACGCCGGCTTGAAGGCCGCGGTCAAGGCCGTCCTGCCCGGCGCTGGCTGGCAACGCTGCCGGGTCCATTTCGCGCGCAACATCACCCAGCACTTGGGCTCGGCGAACTCCAAACCCGTCAATGCTCTGGTCTCCACGATCTTCGCCCAAACCAGCCCCGAAGCGGTCCGTGAGGCCTACCACCAGGTCACCGCTTCCCTGCAGACCTCGTTCCCAACGGTTGCCGACATGCTGCGCGACGCCGAGGCAGACCTGACCGCGTTCGCTGCCTTCCCGACCGAGCACTGGAAGAAGATCTGGTCGAACAACCCGATCGAGCGGGTCAACACCGAGATCAAACGCCGCGCCGATGTCGTCCAGGTCTTCCCCAACCGTGACTCCGTCACCCGGCTGGTCGGCGCGGTCCTGCTCGAACAACACGAAGAATGGCAATACGGAGAGCGCCGCTACCTGTCCGACATCTCCATGCGACGCCTGGCAGCTCGGCTACGCCAAGACCCCGAACCCGCCGCCCTCACCGCCGCCTGAAACAACACCACCCAACGGGACTTGACCCAAGCGAAGACCTTCATCATCAACGGTGAAGATGTCTTCCAGGGTTACTACCCCGTTCGGCAGCGCGAAGTGCAGCTGGCCACCGGTCCCACAGAGATCTATGACCCGATGGGCAAGGACGCGACGCTTTTCCACTACGCGAAGGACACCGACCCGGAAAGCTTGGGCAGCCTGTTCGTCGAGTCCACCCAGATCTGGTTCGACAGCCTATGGACGACAATCGCGAGGCCCGCATGACCACGCCCGGTGAAGTGTTCGCATCAGCCCGCTTGATCCTGCTGGACTTCGACGGCCCCGTGACACGGCTTCTCCCGCCCCCAGCCAACCGTGAGCTTGCCGACAATGTACGGCGCTTCGCCAAAGACCAGGGGGTGTCGCTCACTGACGAGGAAGAGACCACCACCGACCACCTCGCCATCATCCGAGCAGCAAGCCGAACGACCGCCGCACGTGACGTCGAGGCGTACGGAACGGCGGCAGAAGTGGAGGCCGCGCGTCGAAGCCCCCTGACGCCAGGCATCCGAGAACTGCTGGAATCCGCTCGCAACAACGGTGCCGAGGTGGTGATTGTTACAAACAACAGCCCAGACTGTGCGACGACCTTCTTCATGACGCACCAACTAATGGGCTACATATCCGCGATTATTGGACGTGACCCCGACCATATCAACCGAATGAAGCCGAGCCCCTTCATCCTGCAAGAGGGGATGCGACGTTCCCGACAAAGACCAGCCGTGATGATCGGAGACTCAGTCAGCGACGTCTTGGCTGCAGTCGCAGCTGACGTGCCTGTTATAGGTATCGCGAAGAACGATGAGCGCGACGCAGAGTTGCGAGCGGCGAGTAGCACCGCTACGGCACGCCGCCTAAGCGAGCTCATGCCGTCCCCTGGATGAACCATGGATGCCTGCCGAATCCACCTCTAAGGGATCAAGATCATCGCTCCGCCCAGCCGCCGCTACGGCCCGTGTCCTCGCTCGCTGGCGCTCGCTGCGGGCCGGACCTAGCGACGACATCGATAGCGTCCCGGTCCGTTCAGGAGATGTCCTGAACACCGGTCACCTGGGCTGAGTTGCCAAGGACCTGCACACCCAAAGTGACGTCAACAGCAACGGATCCCCGAAAGCCAATAATGTCCTGATTCACTGTCTCTGCATCGAAGTCCGGATGACTTCCCACGAACTCCGAAACTTCATCCAAAGGAACCCAGACCATTAGGTCGAGCGAGAGGAAACCTTGGACCGTCCCGAAGTAGGTATCAGACCCAAGATCGTCAACCAAGCTCCAAGTGAGTTCACTCGGAACGTATTCGAGGAACTCCACGTCAGCGCTAAAGTCGCGGCCACCGGAAAACTTCGGGATCTCAAACTCTTCCGTACCGCCGCTTCCGAGAGCATCCAAGTTTTCCAGCCACTCTCTGGCCGCTGCCAGCGCCGCCGACTCCACGTCGTCATAGATGCTAAAATCTCCGGAGTCTTCGCCATCATGCGCTTCGACGCTCGGCCACTTGCCATCCTTGGATTGATCTGCGTCAACCACAGGAAACCTCTCAAAGAGAGATTTGAGATCTTTGAGCCAAACGACATTATGCCTTCCGCCCAACGACGAGATCAGATTTGGCGCCAGCGCCCCTTCCCGCTCGGATCCGAAATCGCTGCTGTTTGCAGATATGAAATATACCTCCTTGAGGCCAGCAGCGCGCGCAACCACCGATTGCCAAATCAACCAGTCAGCAAGACCCTTTCCCTCGTCAGTGCCGTCCCCCTTAAACGGCTTGTTGCGACGAATGTATTCGGCAACGAATTTATCGATAGGCACATCCGGAAGAGGGTCTACTCTAAATCCGAGGTCGGTGATCCGACGCACAACTTGAGCTTCAATTTCAAGAAGTGATGGCCAGCCGTTTTCGATTTCGGAGAATAACTTTCTGCACTCACTGACTCGATTCGGCATCGAGATCTTTTCTCGCACTTCAGCAGGTGCCGCTTCACAGCTTCGTTTCACAGCCGCCAGAGCCATAAGCTGCCCATCTCGCTGTTGCCGTGCGAGCTCAAGAACCACCATTCGGGGGACGATCACCTGCCACGACAGCCGCTCCGCGAGTCGCTGAAGCGAGGAAAGGTCCTCGAGATTCCAACCCCGTCGCCCCCGTAGGACATTCGTATCCAAGATGACGTGTGACTTCATGTCCACCATGCGGGCACACTAAACCATCCCGGTGGTGACTGGGGGCTAGCCACGCACCCGCCACCAGTCTCAGTTCTAGTCTCAGTTGCCCTACCTTCCCGGGGTCCAGAGGATCCACCGGCAGCCTGATTCACGCTCCCGCGCACGCCGTCGAACACACCCAACGCCCCGGCCTCCGACTTGGAAAGCGGAAAGAGAGGCTTGCGGGTCCCTGCGGTCCCGCCGCGATCTCAATGCACCGTGAGGGCGTTGGGAGGAGCACGAGGCCTTGTCAGCCGGGACCACGAAGCCAGGGCAGTGGGCGGGCGTCGCTGAAACGCAGCCGTCGGCGCATCTCGGCGCAATCGTACGAGACGAGGAGCAGTGGTCCGGGCGGCTCAGGTTCGCCGCAATAGAGGTCGGGCAGCCCCCTGCCAGTTCGGCTAGCTGGTCTGATCGGGGCGGGTGGCCGCCCTAGGCGACGAAGTCGGCGGAGAGGTTCGCCCGGAGCGACACCACAGTGTCGACATCGCGGGCCGCCTCGCCGAACCAATGTGTCGCCACGTCATCCTTCAGCAACGTGAGCAGGGGGACACCAGAGGCAAAGGGTTGTGCTACTCAGCGTTCAGGAGTTCGGTGATCAGGTGCGTGGCCTCGGTGGGGACCAGTCCGATATCGGTGAGCGAGTCGGCGTCGGCGGGTGCCCATGCCGGCGTGTAACTGTTGACAGTCGAGGCCTGTTCTTGTTCCGGTCCGTGGCCGACTCGTGGCTGCCCACTGGCGCGCACTAAGTAGTAATGAGCTCGGCGATCTTGGTGATCGAGCGAGGCGACGTGACGCACGATCTGCCCGTTCAGGCTGGTCTCTTCGAGCAGCTCACGAAGTGCAGCGTCGGCCGGGGCCTCGCCTTCCTCGACGCCACCACCAGGTAGTACTGCGTAACGGCGACCGTCCTTGACTCGATGGACGACCAGAAGCTTGCCATCGACAAAACAGATGCAGGCGGCACGCTCTTTCGCGGTCATCAGACGACTGTAGCTGTCCGACTCGTAGAGAGCTGGGCACGGTCCAGAAGAGGGCTTCTCGGCAGTTTAGTAATGTCACGAGCCCCCCCACCACGCCGTGAGAACTTTCCCTACTGACTCAAGACACGGCGGCTGACGCCGCCGGCCCCCGGCAAACCGCGCGTGCCAGGCCGCAGGGACCCCCGCGCTTCGGTCGCTTCGCTCCCTCACGCACCCCCGCACCCTTTCCCACCCGGCCCGCCGGGGTTCGGAGAATCTGGCCCATTCTTGGTCCGTGGAAAGACTCCTGCAAATAATCGAACACCTCCCGTCGCGGTACGCCAGTGGTACGCACGAGCCCTAAAATCAGCGTCAAACAGTGCGAGCCAGCACGAACGGATCACCTAGCCAAACCGCAATTGCGACCCACGGCCACATCCCCGGATGGCGCTTTCAAGGCGGCAGCGCGGGTTCGAATCCCGTTGGGGATACCAGGAGTCCCCGGCGCCGAGCCACCGGCCAGCGGGGAACCGACGGTGACGCCCTGCGAGGCTCGCTAGTCTGGCGTCATGGCACGTCGCCCATGGCTGGGGCTCCCCCTGACCTCACTGTTGAGCCCGCGCGAGGAGCGCGAAGGACTGGTCCTGTCCGGGGGCGGGTCGAAGGCCAGCTTCCAGATCGGCGCCCTGCGCTACCTCTACGAACGCGCCGGCATCGCGCCGACCGTCGTGGTCGGAACATCGGCCGGCAGCATCATCTCCGCGATGATCGCCCAGTCTTCCGACCCCGCCGAGCAGGCCGCATCGATCCGCGAGCTCGAGCGGCTCTGGTTCGAGATGGAAGAGCAGAACGACATGTTCACCGAGCGCGCGTGGTTCCGGCGCTTCCGCGCCCGCAGCCCCGAGTTGATGGCCCTGCTGCAACGCGATCACGCCGAACAGACAGCGTCCCCGCGTCCGGCATGGCGGGCAGGGGCGAGCCTCCCGCGAATCCAGCTCCCCTTCACCCGAGGATCCGCGCTGGACCTGGAGGACCAACCCCAGCACGACCCATCAGGACCGGGATCCCCGAACACGCAGGACGCTCGTCCCCTCAGCCCACAGCTCGAGACCCTGGCCCTGGCCACCAACGACCCCGATGTCGCGCCGGCCGAGTTCTCCCCAGCCATGGTGCTGTCGGTGCTCTCGGGCCTGAGCCGGATGCGCGGTGTGGGCACTGACCTGGGACTGATCCTGTCCGGCGCCGAGAAGACACGCTCAATGTACGTCCCTGGGCCCCTGCTGCAGGAACTCCTCGGCAGCGGCGTCTTCGACGCGACCAAGATCGGCGAGTCGGGTCTCACCGTCCGCATCGCCGTCACCGCGCTCGAGAGTGGAGAACTGCGCTTCCTGCGTGAAGACGGGATGCTGGTCGACCGAGAGGATGTCCCGATCGGCGGCACCGCACAGGAGCTCACCCGCGGGGTGCTCGCATCCTGCTCGATCCCGGCAGTCTTCGTCCCGGTTGCCCTCGACGACGAGACCTATGTGGACGGCGGGGTCCGCGAGAACCTGCCCGCCGAGATGGCGATCGGACACCTGGGCTGCACCACCACCTGGGTGGTCACGTCCAATGCCCCCGGCGCGAAGTCCCAGCCCAGCTACGCCGAGCGGGACATGATCTCGGTGATGATGCGCGCCACCGAGATCATGAGCGACGAGACCGAACGCGACGAGGTCGCCTATGCCAGAAGCGCCGGCGCGAAGGTGATCGAGCCGGAGATCGGGGTACACGACGCTCTCACGATCGACCCCGGCCTGATCCGGATCAACCGCGACTACGGCTGGATGCGCGCCGCCGAAGCCCACCTCCAACTCGACGCCGTCGAGCAGGGGCTGACCAGGAGCGTCATCCAGTTGCGCTGCCAGGCCTGGGAACTGGAGTGCAGCGTCCTGGACCCGGACGAGGACACCGACGGAGCCGACCTCGCCCGGCTCACCCGGATGCAGTTCGAACTGCGCGACCAGGTCAAGCAGCTGCGCCCGGAGATCCGTCCCGAAGACGCGGAACGCTGGTGGATCGACTGGGAGGCGCACACGCCGCCCGCCACCATGCCCCCGCCCTGGCTGCACTGACCCTGCCAGCTGGGCTGGCTGGCCGTCTCACGCCAGCGACAGGAAGAGCTTCTCCATTGCCGCCAGATCCTCGTCCCGGTTGGGATTGTCGCCGTTGATGCACTCCTGCAGCCCGGTCGATATCAGCGCGAAGCCGGCCCGGTCGATCGCCTTGGAACAGGCGGAGAGCTGGGTGACGATGTCACGGCACTCACGCCCCTCCTCGATCATCCGGATCACGGCCGCCAGCTGGCCCTGGGCGCGGCGCAACCGCTTGATGACCGGGTCCAGCTCCTCGGGATCCAACTGCATGGGGGGCTCCACTTCGTTCGTCAGCCGAACAGACGCCCAAACAGGCTCTTGCCCGCCGGCTTGTCGACGCCCTCGTGGCGACCGTCGCACCACTGGCTAGCCGGAACAGTACGCTTCACCTGGTCAATGTGCTTGCCGCAGCCAGCCCAGGTGGTCTTGCCGCAGGTCTTGCACGTGACGGGACGACACATTTCGTTTCTCCTTGGTGGTTGGTGTAACGGGTTGACCGCGTCAGTTGGCGCGGTCGAGTTCGGACGTGATCTTGGAGACGCTGGGCTGTGAGAGCCCGCGGTTCCATGGCATCTCCTGCAGCAGCTTGGCCATCCCGCAGGTGTCGGTGACGCCGGCGAACACCAGCCCGGCACCGACGCCGCCGGCGACGAAGCGGGACCTGGGCGCGACAATGCTTGCGAACACGGACGCCAGCACGATGCCGCCAGCTGTCGCGCGCACCTGGCGCTCCACCGACCAGACGCCCTGGCCGGGGCCACGGACCGGCAGCCCGGCCTCACGCCAGGCGGTCATCCCACCGTTGAGCACGTGGCCGCGGCCCCCGAGGGA
>DGKN01000244.1:355-8301 GCA_002387005.1 Propionibacteriaceae bacterium UBA4569 | reverse complement strand
CTGCAGGTCAGCGGCACCGAACTACCCGACGAGGAGACCTCCCACACCGAGGGCGCGATGGTGCTGGTGGGGGTATCGCCGCTGGTGGAGATGACCACGGGCAAGGCCTGCGCCCAGTGCGGGCACGCGGCCCAGCTCGCCTGGGAGGCGATGACCGAGATCGAACGCGACCGGTGGCAGGCGGACAACTTCCGGCTGCGCGTCGAAACCATCGACGAGGCCCGCTGGGCNNGAGGGCCCGACGGAGACCACCCGCGCCTGGTGGTGATACGGCCGGGCCACCACAGGGCTCAGGCAGGCAGTAGCCCCAGCCCGACCAGCCAGTCACGGGTGTCCGCGTCATCGCGCCACAGGTGGGTCTGCCAGCCGAGTTCCACGGGCACCTCGAGGTTCGCGGGGCGGTCGTCGATGAAGGCCAGCTCGGCTCCTGAGATTTCCAGAGCGTCCTCGACGTGGCGGTAGATGGCGGCCCCCGGCTTGGCCAGCCTGAGCTGCCCGGAGACGAAACGTCCGTCCACCAGGTGCCGCCATTCGGCAGCGTCGATCGCCGCCTGGATCGGCGCCTGCGCATTCGACAGGACGAACCGCGGGACCCCCGCGTCGCGCAGGTCGGCCAGGATCGCCCTGGCCGCCGGACGGATCCGCATCCAGCGCGCCGAGTCCTCGGACGCCAACTGGGTGGCGCGTCGCTCGTCCAGGGTTCGTCCGGCGACCGCCGACCAGTACTGGACGTCGGTGGAGCGTCCCCAGTCGTAGTCGGGTCGGTACTGCCAGTAGCTGGCGCGCACCGCCTCGAGGTCGAGGCCGAGAGTGTCGGCAAGCGCCGTCACCTGGTCGGTCTCGTGCGCCAACACGCCGCCCAGGTCGAACAGGACGGCCCGGATCGCCATCGCGTGCCTAGCCGATGCGACGGGGGCTGGTGGCCACGTCGACCGGGCCCTCGGAGAGCTTCGCGGCCCACGCCGGGGGGATGTAGGCGCAGGTCGGGTCGCTGGCCAGGTAGTCACCGGTCATCGCGTAGGCGGTCGAGCGGGAGCCACCACACAGCTTGTTGAACTCGCACACCCCGCACTTGCCCTTGAACTGGTCGGGCCGGCGCAGCGCCTGGAAGACCGGCGACTCCTTGTAGACCTCATGGAAGGGTGTCTGCTTCACGTTGCCGCAGTGGATCGGCAAGAAGCCATTGGGGTAGACGTCGCCGATGTGGTCGACGAAGGCGAAGCCCGAGCCCGAGTTGACGGCCATCGGTGCCCGCGGCCGGCGGGGCTTCTCGGCCTGCGCGCCCAGACGCTTCGTCGTCTCCTCCGTGAGGTAGTGGTACAGCTCGCCGCGTGGCTCCATCGGCAGGCCAGCCTCCTTGAGGCGGTCGCGGGTGATGGCGATGCGGCGGTACTGGGGCGCTTCGGTGGTCTTGATGGCGATCCGGTCGGAGATGTCGTGCAGCCAGTGCAGGACGTCCTCCCGCTCGTCCGGGGTGAGCGCCTGCAGGTCGGCGCCACGGCCGGTGGGGACGAGCATGAAGGTGTACCACATGAAGGCACCCATCCCCAGGACGGTCTCCAGCAGCTCGGGGGCCTCGTGGATGTTGCCCTTTGTGAAGGTCGAGTTCACCTGCAGCCGGAAACCCTCCTCGCGCATCCACTGGGCCGCCTCCAGCGAGGCGTCGAAGGTGCCCGGGAAGCCGCGGAAGGCGTCGTGGGTCTCGGCGCGGGCACCGTCCAGGCTCAACGAGATCGCCTTGCCGCCGGCCTCGCGCATCTCGTGCAGGCGCTCCCGGGTCACCAGCGGGGTGACCGAGGGCGACAACGAGATCGACAGGCCCTTGTCGGTGCCGTAGCGGCACAGCTCGGCCAGGTCTTCGCGCTCGAAGGCGTCACCGCCGGTGAACACGATGATCGGACGAGGGGCGTCGTAGGCCGCGAGGTCGTCCAGCAGGGCCTTTCCCTGCTCGGTGGTCAGCTGGTCGGGGTGCGCGCGGTGCTGCGCGTCGGCGCGGCAGTGCTTGCAGACCAGCGCGCAGGCGCGGGTGGTCTCCCAGATGACGATGAAGGGCTTCTCGTTCAGGTCGTGCTTGATCGTGCGCACCAGGGGCGCGTGGTGCGGGTGGGAGGTGGTGGTCACTGTGCGTCCTCAAAGGTCGTGACGGCGGTGCTGCTGGCAGTCGGGGAAACGGTGGGTGCAGTGGCTGTGGCGGCGACGATCTCGGCGGCGGCGCGCTGGCCTGACTTCACGGTGCCGCCGATGCCCAGGNNCGTCCACCGATGAACCCGCCAGGTGCAGGCCGTGCAAGGCAGCGACCTCCTCGCGGGCGACGCGCATCCGCTCCAGGTGGCCCGGCGCGAGCTGGGGCATCGCCTCGGGCCAGCGATACACGGCACCGAAGGCCGGCTCGGCGTCCAGGCCGACGAAGTCACCGAACTCCTCGCCCACGCGGCGGATGAGTTGTTCGTCGCTCAGCGAGGTGGCCAGGTCGTTGTCGCTGCGACCCACCGACGCGCGGACGAGGTGGTGCGTGGAGCCGAGATGCGGCCACTTGCGGCCCAGGTTCGTGGCGGCCTTCATGGTGCGCACATAGCGGTTCGGCACCAGCACGCCGTTGTGCTCGCGCAGGATGCGGCTGGTGGCCGCGGCCTGCTTGTCGTAGCCGAGCAGCACGGTGGCGACCGAGGCGGTACGCACCTGGTCGAACGCAGCCGCGGTCTTAGGGGCAATGTCCTTGAGCAGGCGTGCCGTGTCGGGCCCGGGGGTGGTGAACAGCACGTGTTCGGCCTCGAGCACCTGGCCGTCGGCGAGCGTCAGGTACCAACCGGTGGGGGATCGGTCGAGGCCCTTCACGCGTGAGTTGAGCCGCACCCGGGAGCCCTTGGCGAGCGCGCCGGTGAAGGTGGACAGGCCATCGGGCCAGTTGGCGAACATCGGCAGCGGTTGCTCGGCAGTGGCACGACGAGGCTGCGTCGGCGCCGGAGCGGCCTTGGCCTTGCCACCGGGCAGTGCGTTGCGCAGGTTCTTCCAGACCATCGACTCGCCATTGGCGGCGGTGGCGGCCAGTTGCGGGGCGGTCGCATGCAGGGAGAGCTGGTGGACGTCGCCACCGTGCAGGTTGCCCAGCAGCGGGTCGACGAAGGTGTCGGTCACCTCGCGTCCGAAACGACGACTGGTGAACTCGCCGACGCTGAGGTCGTCGCTCTGGCGGCGTCGAGCGGTGATCGGTTCGAGGCCGGCGCGGACGATGCCGGGAAGCTTGAGGATGCCTGACTTCAGCACGGGCCACAGCTTGGTGGGGCCGGTGGGGCCGACGCCTTCAGGCAATGGGATGGATCCCTTGCGGGTCACCAGCACGGAACTGCCGGGCTCGGCGCCGATGCCCGACTCCCCAATTCCCAGTTCGCGCACCAGGGCTGCGACGTGCGGAGCGCCCAGATGCGCAGCCTCCGCTCCCACGTCCACCCGGGCTCCGTCGACCTCGACGGTACGGATCTGCCCGCCCACGCGATCAGCGGACTCGAGGACGGTGATGTCGAAGCGTGGTTGGCCGTCAGCCCCGCGGACCTTGCCCAGCTCGTGGGCCGCCACCAGGCCGGTGACACCGGCTCCGATGACCATGACCCTGGGTGACATGTGCGGCTCGCCCCTGCGTGACTCGTCCATGCGTGGCACTGTACCGAGAGGGTCAGACCGTCCTTGCGGCCGGGTCAGGCGTAGTTGCGGCCCCGGTCGGGAACGAGCCCGTTGTCGATGCCCCACGCGACGGCCTGTGAGCGGCGCTGGACGCCGATCTTGCGGTAGGCGCTGCGGATGTAGGACTTCACTGAGTTGGGGCTCAGGTAGGTGCGCGAGGCGATCTCCGCATTGCTCAGGCCCTGGGAGATCAGGCTGACCATCTCGGCCTCGCGCATGGTGAGCCCAGCGGTACGTCCCGGCCAGTCATTGCTGCGACGCTCCTCGGGCTTGAGGTCGCGGGGGCGAAGCGGCTGCGGGCTGACCAGCGGCGTGCCGTGGGCGATGCTCTCCAGTGCGGCGACCAACTGGTCGGAGGTGAGGGACTTCGCCAGCACCCCGGAGACGCCGGCGGCGCGGGCGGCCTCGACGAGCTTGGCGTCGAAGTTCCAGCTGAACAGCACCACCTTGCCCACGCGCTGGGAATTGAGGGCATCGCGCACCTGGACCAGCGCGGCAGTGTCCTGCCCGTAGGTGTCGTAGAGGACGATGTCGACCTGGTTCTTCACCTGGGTCTCGTTGACGTCGAACTCCACGACCTCGACCCGGTCTCGGTGGGGGGCCAGCATCTCGCGAATTCCGGCCAGCACGATCTCGTAGTCGTTCATGAGCGCAATGCGCAGCGGCGAGTGGATCACTTTGTCGATTATTCCACGTCCACCGTGAAACTGCTCGTCAGGAGCCTACCTGGGATGGTCGGCGGGTGGCCTGGCATCTCTCCCGCGAAGGGGTGGCTGGACGATGGCGCTGTCGGGGCACGGCTGGGTCCAAGATGGATGCCATGTCCCAGACCCCCGGTTCCCGAGTCGCTGGCTCCATGTACTCGACCCGGGCGATCGTCGACCTGGCCGCGATCCGGCACAACCTGGAGCAGGCCCGCAGCTTGGCGGACGGGCGGGCGGTGCTGGTGGCACTGAAGGCGAATGCCTACGGCCATGGGGCGGTGGAGGTGGCGCGGATGGTGACGCGCACCGGCTGTGCCGACTGGCTGGGCGTCGCCACCGTCCCCGAAGGCGTCGAGCTGCGCGAGGCAGGGGTTCGGTTGCCGATCCTCAAGCTCTCGCACTGTTTCCCGGACGAGGTGATGACCGCCCTCGAGCACGACATCTCGGTGGCCGTGGTGGACGAAGCGTCCATCGACGCGGCGCAGGCCGCCGGTGCCCGGCTCGGCGGGGAGCACCCGGTGCAGCTCAAGGTGGACACGGGCATGCGCCGCATCGGTGTCGAACCGGCGGGTGCGGCGGCACTGGCCGCGCGCATCGTCGCGTCCCCGAACCTCAGCCTGCAGGGCATCTTCACCCACCTTCCCGTCAGCGACATGGGGGGTGATGACGACCAGGCGTTCACCCGCACCGAACTGGAGCGCTTCCGTGCCACCGTCGACGCCGTGACCACGGCGGTGGGACCAGTGGACCTGGTGCACGCCACCCCCTCGGGTGGTCTGCTGCAGCACGACCTGAGGGGGATGACCATGGTCCGTCCCGGGATTCTTGCCTACGGCTACTTCCCGGACGCGAGCACGGCTCGGCCGGTCGACCTGAAGCGGGCGATGTCACTGGTGAGCAGGGTGTCCTTCGTCAAGAAGGTGCCTGCGGGAGAGTCGGTGGGCTACGGACGGACCTGGACCGCGACCGAGGACAGCTGGGTCGCCACCGTGCCGGTGGGATACGCGGACGGCTACTCGCGGCTCAACTCGAACCGGGGACGGATGCTGGTGCGCGGCCGCAGCCACCCGATCGTCGGACGGGTGTGCATGGACCAGACCATGATCAACCTCGGCCCGGGCACGCCGGAGGTCCGCGTCGGGGACGAGGTCGTCCTGATGGGGCGCAGCGGGGACGAGGTCGTGGACGCCGATGAGCTGGCGGCCCTGATGGGGACGATCAGCTACGAGGTCACCTGTCTGATCGCACCGCGGGTCACCCGCACCTACCTGGACGAGGATTGGCGCGGCGCCGGCTCGGCCAACTGGTACTAGGTCCGGCGAGACTGAACCCCTTCTTTACGATCCCCGAGCGCCCAGACGACGCCGCCCGACCTGCCGAGCGCTCAGCTCGCCGCGCGTCGGTTCCGGAACTCCTGCTTCGCGAAGCGTCCGGTGTTCCAGGTCGCGTAGCCGTCGGTTCCGGCGCCCACGGCACCTCCGATGCCGGGGATCCGCTTGCCGGCCAGCAGGGTGACGCGCTTGCCGCCGACCTGCTCGACCAGGTTCGAGAAGACCTTCTCGGCGATGGTGGCGTCCAGCGCGGAGTCGTAGACCGGCGCGGTCGCGACCGCCATCGGGGAGCTGGGCAGCTCGTGGGACTGGATCGCGTCCTTCGTCGTCCCGGGGCCCATCAGGCACATCAGGATCGCCGAGCGCACCCGCGGGTCCTCGATGTCGTAGCCGCGCAGGTGTGCGATGGCGGCGACCATGCGGCACTGGACGATCGTGACGCCGGACACATTGGCGGGGATGGAGACCGCCAGCGTGGCCAGGCCGCCGAGGTTGGTCACGAAGCCCTGCGCGCCGGCCATGGCGACGTGCTGCTTGACCAGCAGGTCGATCGCCGCCTCGGAGTTGGTCGTCTTCTGCAGGGCGCTGGCGGCGGTGGCCTTGGCGCCGGGCACCTTCGAGAAACCATCGATCGCCAGGTCCAGGGCGCGGCGCAGCACCGTGCTCGCCATTCCGGGCGCGACCTGGGGGGCCTGCGCGAGCAAATGACGTCCGATGTCCTTGGCGATGGCCACGGTTCCTCCTCGTTCTGCCACGTCGCGGCACGATGCGGGGTGACGTGTCATGTTCCACGGTAGCCGCCCGGTGGGAGCAGGTGGCGAGTGCAGCCCCGCTCGTCCCGTCCCCTTCGCCACGGGCGTAGGTCGCACAGGGCAGGCTCGTGAAAACTGTCAGTGGGCGGTGGCAGACTCGCGTGCGTGCTGGCCAAGGTGTTCGGGGACGAGAGCGAATGGCCGGAGCAGGACCTGATCGGCTTCTCCGCCGAGTTCGACGCGCAACTGGCGGTCGCGGCCTACTGCTCCGGCGTCTTCCCCATGCCCCTGCACGAGACCGGCTTCGACGGCGAGATGGGCTGGTGGTCGCCGGTCTTCCGTGGCGTGCTGCCGTTGGACGGTCTGCGCGTCCCACGCTCGCTGCGCAAGTCGTCCAGGAGGTACACGACGACCATCGACGCGGCCTTCGGGCTGGTGCTGGAGCGCTGCGCTGACCCGGGGCGTGAGCATGGCTGGATCGATGACGACATCAGGCGGGTCTACCGCCAGTTGCATGACGAGGGCATCGCCCACTCCGTCGAGACCTGGGATGCCGAGGGGCGCCTGGTCGGCGGTCTGTACGGCATCGCGATCGGCGGGCTGTTCGCGGGTGAGTCCATGTTCCATGACCCGGTGCTGGGTCGGGACGCGTCCAAGGTGGCGCTGATGCGGCTCGTCGAGGTGCTGGACGACGGGAACCCCGACCGGCTGCTGGACGTCCAGTGGCAGACCGGCCACCTGGCCTCGCTCGGGGTGGTCGAGGTCGAGCGTCCCACCTATCTCTTCCTGCTGGAACGCGCCCTGGACCAACCCTCGGTCGAGTGGCCCGAGCCGCCCATCACGATGTGCGAGCCTGTCGAGGTCGAAGGAGCCCCTGATGCCTGAACTGCCCGAGGTGGAGGCCCTGCGCGGCTTCCTCATCGAACGCCTGGTGGGCAAGAGCTTCGCACGCGTCCAGCTGGCCGCGATCAGCGCCCTGAAGACCTTCGACCCGCCACTGGAGGCGCTTGCCGGGCTCGAGGTCGAGCAGGTCTCGCGGCACGGCAAGTTCCTCGACGTCGACGCACAGGGCGTCCACCTGGTCTTCCACCTGGCCCGGGCCGGCTGGCTCAAGTGGCATCAGCTGGCGCCCACGACGCCACCCAAACCGGGCAAGGGTCCGCTGGCGCTGCGCGTCGTGCTCGAGGACGATTCGGGTTTCGACCTGACCGAGGCGGGGACGCAGAAGCACCTGGCCGTGTACGTGGTCACCGACCCATCGCTGGTGCCCGGCATCGCGTCGCTGGGCCCCGACCCGCTCGCGGATGACTTCGACCAGGCCGCCTTCGACGCGATCATCACCGGCGCGGGGCGCTCCCAGCTCAAGGGGGTACTTCGCGACCAGAAGACGATCGCCGGCATCGGCAATGCCTACTCCGACGAGATCTTGTGGGCCGCCAGGCTCAGCCCCTTCAAGCCCGCCAATGGGCTCTCGGACGAGG
>DGKN01000244.1:0-255 GCA_002387005.1 Propionibacteriaceae bacterium UBA4569 | reverse complement strand
CCCTGCCCGGTCTGCGGATCGGTGATCGCCGAGGTGAGCTTCGCCGATTCCTCCCTGCAGTACTGCCCGGGCTGCCAGACTGGCGGCAAACCGCTGGCCGATCGCCGGATGTCGAAGCTCCTCAAGTAGCGGCTCGGTCGACACGATCCTGGAGGGGACGAACCAGTGACCACCCAGCTCAACCCATTGTTCTCCGCCTACCTCGACGACCTGACTCGGCGCGCCTCCGCGCTGTCGGAGGCTGACGCGGAGGAG
>DGKN01000182.1:17015-19341 GCA_002387005.1 Propionibacteriaceae bacterium UBA4569 | reverse complement strand
GCACGCCGCCCGGGTTGAAGCCGAGCGGCGCACCGGCCGCTCGCGCGCCACGCAGCACGACCGTCGACAGGGCCACCGCACCTCCTGCCTGGGAGACCAGGGTGCCGATCGCCGAGCCGGTCAGGCCCAGACCCATCGGGTAGATGAGCACCCAGTTGAGGGCGACGTTGACGAGGTTGACGGCGATCGCGACCACCAGTGGGGTCCGGGTGTCCTGCAGGCCACGCAGGACGCCGGTCGAGGCCAGGCTGACCAGCAGGAAGGGCAGCCCGAGGCAGGCGATCCGCAGGTAGCCGACGGCCATCTCGTGCACCAGTGGGCTCGCGCCGTAGAGGCCAACGAGGGGCGGTGCGACCAGTTCGATCGTCACGACGAGAATGAGCCCGAGCCCCAGGCCGAGCACCATCCCGTCGATGCCACCAGCCAGCGCGCGCTCCCGGTGGCCAGAGCCGAGCAGGCGGGCGACCACGCTTGTCGTCCCGTAGGCCAGGAAGACGCACAGCCCCAGCACGATGCTGACGACCTGGCCGGCGATGCCGAGCGCTCCGAGTTCGGCGGTGCCCAGGTGTCCGACGAAGGCTGAATCGGCCATCAACAGCAGGGGTTCGCTGACCAAGGTGGCGAAGGCAGGGATGGCGAGCGCGGCAATCTGACGCCCAAGCCGCGTGCCTGCAACGGTCCCCGAAGCTGTCGAGGGGCTCAGGTCGGCACTCACCCGCCCAACGCTAGGACCCAGTGGTGGAATAGCGAACAGTAGTTAAAGGTTCAACCAAGTATGAAGATCGTTGGCTTGTCTGCGGGACTCTCACAGCCCTCCTCGTCCCGACTCCTGCTGGACCGTCTGGTCGCCGCCACCGGCGCCGAGGAGGCGCAGGTGGTCGAGCTGCGCGAGCTGGGGCACGATCTGGTGAACCATCTGGTGACACGAGTCGCGAGCCCTGCCTTGCAGCAGGCGATGGAGGCCGTGGCGGAGGCCGACGCACTGGTGGTCGTGACTCCGGTGTTCAACGGCTCCTATGCGGGGCTGTTCAAGATGTTCTTCGAGGTGCTGGACGAGGGCACCCTGCGCGGCAAGCCGTTGCTGATGGCGGCGACGGGCGNNCCGGATGAGGGTGGCAGGCGGGGTGGGACTAATTGAGCAGCCGCAGCAGCAGCCAGCCGCTGGCCATCGACCAGGCGATGCTGCCGCTGTTCTTCTACTTGAAGGCGGCCATCGTGCCGACCGCGGTGTTCGCGGCGACCGACGACTGGGGCGACGACTCCGGGCTGGCGCGCCGCGTCGAGCGGGCCGCCAGCGAGCTCGTCCAGATGGTCTCAGGCGAGGGACGGGTGCAGCGCCCGGCCCGCAAGCCGTCCGACGACTTCACCCTCGAGCACGACTTCGAGACCATGATGAGCCGCCTGTGAATCAGGAGTTCTCGGCCACGTAGCTGGAGGCGGCCATGGCGATGACGATGGCGACGGCGAGGGTGACGAGCAGGACGCTGAGCATGTTGGTGATCATGTCTGCAAGGGTGCCCGGGGGCACTGACAGTTCTCGTCCACCTGCGGTGTTCTGTTCATCTCCGCCCACGGTGTGAGGTGGCTGGTGCCGATCATCCTGTGGGCGCTGATCAGCGGCTGGTGTTGGCCAGTTCGACGACGTGTGCCGGGGTGATGCCGCGGAAGTCCGGGATGCGGGGGGCCCGGTCGTCGAAGTGGTCCATGGGCCCGACGACCACGACGCGTGCGCCGGCCGCCAGACCCGAGCGAACCCCGGCCGGGGAGTCCTCCAGCACGATGCAGGTGGCGGGATCGACGCCCACACCTTCGGCGGCCCGTCGGTAGGGCTCGGGGTCCGGCTTGCCGTGGGAGACGTCCTCACCGAAGACGCACACCTGGGGCGCCTGGATGCCGGCCAGTTCCAGCCGGATCCTGGCCAGGGTCCCGGTCGCCGAAGTCACCAGCGCCCACTGTCCTGGGTTCAGCGCCGCCACGAAGGCCGCCGCTCCGGGGATCTCGACGATGCCCTGGCGGGCCCCCTCCTCCTGGTCGAGGATGTAGCGGAACTCCTGCTGGGCCAGGGGTTCGTCGTCCAGGTAGTGACGCAGGGTCTCGATGGCGGGGACTCCGATGCAGCGCTCGAGCACCTCGGCACGGTCCAGCCCGTGGCGCTCAGCGAACTCACCCCAGACCCACTCGACCACGCGATGCGAGTCGACGAGCGTGCTGTCCATGTCGATCAGGAAATGGGTGGCCTCGAGTGCATCCTGCGTCATGCCCACGAGGCTAGTGCCCCCGGACTGGGTGGATTTCCAGCCGTAGTCGGCAGTTTCGCCACCCAGTC
>DGKN01000182.1:0-17007 GCA_002387005.1 Propionibacteriaceae bacterium UBA4569 | reverse complement strand
CGCACGCCCGGAACCACCGACTGGCCCTCGTTGCTGATCCAGTGGCACTGGCCGTCGGCTACGCGGGCCAGCATCGCGGCCTCGAAGCCGGCCCGGTCGTCGGCTTCGAGGTAGGCGAGCACGGCGGTGTGGTGGACGACGGGCAGCATCCCATCCGGCACCTTGGCCAGCAGCGTGTCGAGGGTCTGGGGGTCGCGCAGGTCTCCTTGGACAACCTCGACGGGGAAGGGTCCGGCGTTGTCGCGCTGGGCGATCGCGATGGCGTGGTCGAGGCGTTCCAGGCGGTGGTGCTGGCCGGGCCAGACGAGCGTCCGCAGCCAGTCCGCGTCGGCGGTGGGGTCGAGCGGGGAGAGGTCGCAGCCGGTCCGGAAACCGAACTCGGGCAGCGCATCGGGCACGGGCAGGGACGACTTGACCACCACCTCCAGTTCCGCGCCATCACCGAAGGCGGACAGCTCACGCCCGTCCCGGTCGACATAGCGGTAGCGCCAGGCAGCAGGGTGCAGGCACAGGCCCGCAGACGCGCCCACCTCGATCACGGCGAGCGGGCGGCGGCGGCTTTTCCACAGCTCAGCCCACAGGGGCATCAGGACGGCGCAGCGCGCGGCCTCGTTGGTCTGGGTGGAGCGGACGAGTGNNTCATCCCAGTGCTGGACGAGGTGTTCCCGGGCCGGTTGCCACGGGCCGACCGGGGCGCCGATCACTCGGGCGCTGGCGAAGATGATGTTGGGTTGCCGCTTGTCAGGAGGCAGTTCGGAGATGAGTTGGACGAGTTCTGCGTCGCCGGCGACGCCCTTGGCCCAGCGCTGGTAGACCTCGGAGTGGTTCTTGGCCTCGACCGCGGCGAAGCGAGCGTATCGCTCGGCGACGTCGTCGGTGCTGGCCTGCTCCATGGCGCGAGGCTAGGTGGTCGGGGGGTCGGTGGACAACCACGTGGAGCGTCACATCCAATGCAGGCGGGACGCACAGGAAACTCACTGGTTCGGCCGATTCAGTTGGGACATGACCAAGAACACGAATCGCAGCAACGCTCTCCGTCGTACCGTCGCCGGCCTGGCCGCCGCGACCACCATCGCGTTCGGAGGCATCGGGACCCTGTCGGCCGCGGATGCCCAGGCGGCCGGGGTGAAGGCCTCGTCCACCTACGTCGTGCAGAGCTCGTCCAGCACGGTCACCACCGAAACGGCGGCCAATCCGCGCCGGGGACGCGTCTGAGTTCTCCACAACCACGCGTTGTCCACAGTTTTCCACAGCGTCTGTGGAAAGGTGGACAACACCGAAACGGACCACCATCGCAATTGGACTGGCAACGTTCAAAGTGTCTTTGACTACTGCGTTGACGGTTTACTACGGCTCGTCGTAGGAGCTCCTCGGTGTTGGCTCGTTCACGTGGGGACGGGCTTTCCACAGGCAGTTGTCCACAATGAAGTCCCGACACGCCGACGATGTGTGGACGCCGAACCCCGGAGCGCTGTTCATATCCCGTCCACCCACCCGTACACCGACACGCCACCTGACTAGGTAGTTGTGCACAGAAGGCGGGGTTTTCCACAGGAAGGCTGTGGACGGGCGGAAGGTGCGCCCGCAAGATCATGCTGCTGGCTGCCAGAAGTGGGGCGCGCGCCACGACCATGAAGTCGAGACAGTGACCCAAGCAACCAGTGGTTGTGGACGACCCTCCAAAGACGACGCTGAATATCCCGGGATCCACGTGAGGGCAACGATTGAGCGAAATGGGCAAGTGATGCCCCCGAAGCCTGGGATCCGGGCGTTGTCCACAGGCTAGAAGTGGTCACTGCGAAGTGACCCTCTCGCTGCTTATCGTTCCCCGCATGCCTGCACCAACGGTGGCACAGCCCACCATCGCGACCCTTCGACCCCGCCGCAGCCCCCGGCTCGTGGCGGCCGGGGTGCTGCTCGCGGCCCTGGGCGGGCTCGGCGGCGTGATGGCCTATCAGCAGGCCAGCCACTCCAACCAGGTGGTCGTCGTGGCCCACAGCGTGCCGCGGGGAGAGGTCGTGCAGTCCACCGACCTGTCCGTGGTCACCATCGGGCCCGCACCGGGCGTGCGCACCATCCCCGGCGATCAGTTGACCGAGCTCGTGGGCAAGCAGGCGCTCGTCGATCTGCCTGCTGGGTCCCTGGTGGGCACCGGTGCGATAGGTACAGCCACCCTGGAGGCAGGGCAGGTGCAGCTGGGTCTCAAGTTGCAGGCAGGACGCGTGCCCGTGCAGTCGCTGCCCGCGGGTACCGCCGTCCAACTGGTGCAGGTCTCCAGTGACAAGCAGCACACCAAGGGTTTGGTCGTCGACGCGGTGGTCGTGACCGCGCCGCGCACCTCCACCGATGGCTCCAGCAGCCTGCTCGACGTCGCAGTGCCCGAGGGCGTGTCGGCCGAAGTGGCAGACCTCGCCGCCCGTGACCTGATCGTCCTGGTCCGGAAGGCATCCTGATGGCACTGGTCACCTGCTGCTCCGCGTCTGGGTCCCCCGGGGTCACCACCGGCACGCTTGGTCTTGCGTTGAACTGGCCCCGGGACGTGCTCCTGGTCGACGCCGACCGGGACCCGGCACAGGCGATCGCCGCCGGCTTCCTCAGCGGAGTCGAGCTCGGCGGGCGCGGTCTGGCCCATGTCGCTCTGGCGCACCGGGACCGGCGTCCCCTCGTGGACGAGGTGTGGCACCAGACCTTGCCCCTGTCGGAGGGCACTCCGAGCCGCCGTTTCCTGCCCGGGTTCGCGAGCGCCGGCGCTGCACACTCCTTCGATGCCTCCTGGGGAAGCGCCGCCAGTGCGCTGCGTGACCTCGGACGGGCGGGTACGGACGTCATTGTCGACGCTGGCCGTATCGGGCGAGGGCTACCCGCGGGGCTCGTGGGGGAGTCGGATGTCGCCTTGGTCTTCGTGCGCAGTGACCTGCGCGCGCTGGCCGCGTTGCGGATCGCGCTCCCGGTCGTCTCCGCGCAAACCACCTCGGCCCAGCTCGGCCTGGTGCTCGTCGGGCCTGGTCGTCCCTACTCGGCGCGCGAGGTGGAGGCCCAGTTCGGGGTGTCGGTGTGGGGTGAGCTCCCCTTCGAGCCGCGCCAGGCAGCCGTCCTCAGCGACGGGCAGGCGATGCCGCGCGGATTCGCGGGTGGTGCCCTCGTCCGCGGGCTGCGGCGCACTGCCGGACGGATCGACGAGCAGATCCGCAACCGCATCGAGACGATCGACGGTGCACGGGACGCATCGTGGTGGCAGCCGGCGGGGGTCGGACGATGAGCCAGGTGTCCCTCGACGAGGTGCTGGCCCGCCTCAAGGCCTCAGACCCGGACCCGGGGCCGGCCGCGGCTACCCAAGCGGCGGATCGCACCATCCTCAAGCACGCCGACGCCGCGCAGGTCGACTGGGGCCTGGTGGTGCGGCTGCGGCAGGTGGCCTCCGAACAGATCACGTCCACGTCCCAGCGCTGGTTCGCGGAGCACGGCCTGCCGATGCCTGCGCAGGACAAGCGGATGATGGGCCGCGCGACGATCCGTGCCGTCGTCCGCAACCACGCCGAGGACAGCGTGCGGCAGGGGCAGAGCGTCTGGCCGCTGGCCCGCGAGCACGCGGTGGCGGCGGCAGTGGAGAACGCCATCTTCGGCTATGGACGGCTCCAGCCGCTGTTCGAGATCCCCACCGCAGAGAACATCGAGGTGCACGGCCACGACGGCGTCTTCGTGCAGTACGGCGACGGGCACCGCGAAACCCACTCGCCCGTGGCCGACTCCGACGAAGAACTGGTGGAGGCCATCCGATTCCTCGGCGAGAGCGCCAACCCACCCCGACGCTTCGACGACGCCCACCCGATGATGACGCTGGCGATCGGCGACCGCTTCCGCCTGCACGCCATCGGCTTCGGTCTGAGCTACCGCCCGTCCGTGGTGATCCGGCAGCACATCCTCACCGACGTCACCCTGCGCCAGCTCGCCGACGGCGGGATGATGCCGCTTGAGATCGCCCGCATTCTCCACGACAGCGTGCTCGCGCGTCGGTCCATGGTGATCTCGGGTGACCAGGGCGCCGGGAAGACCACACTGTTGCGCGCCCTGATCGACGCGATCCCTGCCACTGAACGGTTCGGCACCGTCGAGACCGACTACGAGCTGCTCACGCACCTGCGTCAGGGCAGGCGGAACATGGTCGCCCTGCAGGCGCGTGTTGGGTTGGGTGAGGTGGGCGCGGATGGTCGTCCGATGGGTCAGTACACGGTGGCCGACCTGATCCCCGAGGCCCTCCGACAGAACCTCTCGCGCGTGGTCGTGGGTGAGGTACGCGGCAATGAGGCGGGTGCCATGTTCGAGGCGATGCAGTCCGGCGCGGGCAGCCTCAGCACGACGCACTCGCATTCCGCGTCGTCGACGATCGACCGCTTGGCATCGCGGGTCGCGCAGGGCGGCGTTCTCAGCGTCGACGAGGCCTACCGCCAGATCGCGCACAACATCCACCTGCTGGTGCACGTGAAGCTGATCGACGAGACCTGGCGCGGCGGCACTCGTCGGCGCCTGGTCTCCGAGGTGCGGACGCTCACGGGCGCAATCGAGGGCGGACGTCCGGTGACCCACCTGGTCTTTCGCGCTCCCGAAGGCAATGACCCCGGCGTCTACCATCCCGATCCGCGGCTGGCTGCGGAGCTGGAACCCTTCGCCGGCGTGTGGGAGGGCAGGCCATGACCGAACTCGTGGCTGGGGCCAGGGCAGCGATGCTCGTGGTCGGCCTGCTCCTGCTGTTGGCCGGCGCGGTCAAGGTCGAACGCCGCGACGACCTGGCCGGACCATCCAGCCTGGACAGGTCGCGCCGCTGGTGGTCGAGACTGTCACCTCGCACCCGCTTGCACTGGGCACTCTCGCTCGTCGCTGGCCTTGTCGTGTGGGTGCTGACGGGCTGGGTCGTCGCACTCGCCGTGGCGCCGGTCCTGTTGCTGGGCCTGCCCGCCCTGCTCAGTGAACCTCCCAACCGTGACCTGGAACTGCTGGAATCACTCGACCGATGGGTTCGTGGCCTGTCCGGATCGCTGCCCACCGGCAAGTCGATCCCGGACGCGATCCGCGCCACCGCCTCGTCCGCTCCGGCGCCCATTGCCCAGGACGTCCAGCTGCTCGTCGCCCGGATGGACGACCGGTGGACCACAGATGGCGCCCTGCGAGCCTTCGCCGATCGTCTGGACAGCCCCGAGGCGGACGCAATCGTCGCGGCCCTGATCCTGTGCACCCGCCGCGGCGGGACGGGGGCCGCGGCCACCCTGCACGAACTGGCTGCGAGCATGCACGACCGGCTCCGTGCGCTGCGGGAGATCCAGGCCGAACGTGCCAAGCCACGCGTCGTCGTGCGTCAGGTCACGGTAATCAGCGTGCTCATGCTCGCCGGCGCGATGGTGCTCAGCCCCAACTACTTCGCCCCCTACGCGACGCCCCTGGGGCAGGCGCTGTTCGGCTGCCTGCTCGCGATGTTCGTGCTCCCGATGGTGGCTTTGCGCCGCATGACCCTGCCGAGGCGCCGGGAACGCATCCTGCGGCGCTTCGAGAACGCCGAGCAGCCCGAGACGGACTCCGTTCGAGCCGTCCCGGCCAGCGAGGTGGCCCATGCGTGATCCCATCTTCGGGCTGGTCGTGCTGTCCGGCATGGCCTGTGCGCTGGGTCTGTTCGTGATCGGGCTGTCGTTCACCCGACGCCCACCGCGTCTGGCCGATGCCCTGGCGGCCCTGGACGACTCGCGTCCGACACGGACGGTGGTCGAGGTCCCCGCTGGCGACCAGGACTGGGCGACACGTCTTGGTTCGACCCTGGAGCAGCGCCTGCGCGTGCCGGTGTCGGACCGGGTGCGGTCATCCTTGGCGCTGCAGGGACGCACGGTGGGGGACTGGCTGACGCAGAAGGCCATCCTTGGCCTGCTGGGGTTGGCGGCGCCACCGCTTGCGGTGGCCCTCATGGTCGGCGCCGGTGCGCTTTCCCAGCCGGTTCCCCTGGTCGTCTCACTGGCGCTGGGGGCGCTCGGATGGTTCTACCCCGACCTCGCCCTTCGGGGCGCTCGTCGTGCGACCCATGCCGACGCCGCGGAATCCCTGCACACCCTGTTCGACCTGGTGACCTTGGAACGGCTTGCCAACCAGTCGTCCACCCAGGCCCTCGCCTCGGCAGCGGCGATGTCCGATGCCCCGATCTTCCAGCGGGTCCGCACCAGCATCGAGCGGGCCCGACTGGAACAGCGTCCCCCGTGGGCGCACCTCAAGGCACTCGCCGACGAACTGGAGCTCCCCGAGATCGCCGACATGGCCGACGTGATGCGCCTCGATGACCAAGGGGCGCCGCTGGCCGACGTGATGCGGGCCCGGGGGGGGGCNNAACTCCGCGACGCGCACCTGACCAGGGAGAAGCAGGCGGCCCACGAGGTTTCAGAACGCATGACCGTCTGGATGGTGATCCCCTCGCTCGTCTTCGGCCTCCTCTTCCTCACCCCACCCCTGCTCCGGCTCTCCGGGCTGGGCTGAACACCACGTCACTGCCCAACTCCAACCCACTCGAATCACATCAACGAAAGGTCCTGATCATGTCGAACACGCCAACCACCCAGCTGTTCCACCAGTTCGTCGGCACCATGCTGACGGTGCTCAACCCAGCACCCGTCCGTCGCGATGAGCGCGGACTGTCCCAATCCACGGAGAACGCGGTGCTGCTCGCCGGCGCGGTCACCATCGCCCTCATCGTGGTTGCGGCAATCACCACCTACGTCAAGAACCACCTGCCCAAGTGATCCATCGCCCCGTCGACGAGCGGGGCATGTCCGAATCCCTCCAGTGGTCGGTCCTGCTGCCCCTCGTCATGCTGATGATCCTCGGTCTCATCCAGGCCGGGGTGGTGCTGCACGGGCGCAATGTGGTGGCCTCGGCCGCCCTGGCGGCCGCCGAGGCCCAGGCGGTGGCCGGGGACGGGGAGCAGGCGGCGCTCAGGGTGGCGCACGCGATGGTCGACCCGGATGGCGTGACACTCGAACGGGTCGAGGTGGGCGGGGACGCGGACACGGTCAACGTCCGTGTCGTCGCCAGGATCCCGGTCTGGTTTGACCTGGGCCTGTCGAGGGTCGAGTCCACCGCGAGCCAGCCGAGGGAACGATGATGCGACGGCGGCCACACGCGGACGACCGAGGTGCGGCCTCGGTCGAGGTGGTGCTGCTCGTGCCGATGATCTTGCTGGTCATCGGGCTGATGGTCGCGGGCTGGCGATTATGGGCTGCACGCAGCGCGACCCCGCAGGCAGCGCAGGCGGCCGCTCGTGCCGCATCCATCGCGCGGTCGGGAGCCGACGCCAGCGGACGGGCAGACCAGGTGGCCCGCTCCAATCTCGCCGCCTTGGGGGCGCCGTGCGATACCTCGTCCGTCGCGACCGACGTCAGCGCCTTCTCGCTCGCGCCGGGCGTGGAGGGATGGATCAACGTCAGCGTCACCTGCCAGCTGGGCTTCGCCGACCTGGTGCTTCCCGGGATGCCGGGGCACTTGCAAGTCACCGGGGAGGCGGCGGAACGACTCGACACCTTCAGGGAGAGACGACCATGAAACGTGCAATCCGCGCGATCGCGGCGTGGGTGATGATCGCGACGATGGTGATCGTGGCGCCCGTGGCGTTGCTGGCACTGGGACGTCTCTCGGGGCTGGCGGAGGTGGACTGGGCTCACCTGCTCACCACGCAGGATACCGGCGCCCTGCTGCTCGGCGTGCTCACGCTGGCCGGCTGGGTGGCGTGGGGGCTGTTCACGCTCACGGTCGTCGCCGAGCTTGCGGCACAGCTCAGCCGCGGTCGCATCCGATTGCGCCTCCCACTCACCGGATGGGCTCGGCCCATCGCCGGCGCCCTGGTCGTGGCCGCTCTGGGCGTCGCAGCACCGGTGGCCGGGCACGCAAATGTGCCGGTCGCGGTGACCGCCCCTGCAGCTTCCTCCTCGACGCCTGCGCCCAGCCCGTCCGCCAGCAACCCGGAAGCGCACTCCACAGCGAAGACGACTGCTCCCGCGAGTTCCGCGGAGCCATCAGCGGCCAAGCTCGCGACCCACATGGTCGTCGCGGGGGATGACCTGTGGTCGATCGCCGAGCACTACTACGGTGACGGAACCAAGTGGCGTGACTTGTCCCGGGAGAACCGGCTGGACCCGATGGCCGTCCTTCCGCTGGGAGTGGTTCTGCAGCTTCCTGGTCTCACAGCCGAGACCTTGGCGGCGACGGTCGAGGGATCAAGTGTCACGGTGACCCCGGGCGACACACTGTCCGGCATCGCGGACGAGGAACTCGGCGACGCGGACCGTTGGCCGGAGATCTTCGACAAGAACAGCGACGTGATCAGCGACCCGGACGTGATCGAGCCCGGCTGGGTGCTGGACCTGCCCGATGACTCGTCGACGCCCACGACGGCCGAGGAACAGACCGGACCGGGACCGGTGGTGGCGCCGACGGCATCTGCGCCTGCCACCGCGCCCACGGCATCTGCGCCCACGGCATCTGCGCAGGCCTCCACGCCCGCGCCCCCTGTCTCGCCGGCCCAGCCGCCCGCGGAAGTCCCGGAGGATGTGCCTTCCCCAGCAGCGGCTCAGGCACCCGAACCGGTGGAACCGGAGGTCTTGACGGCGTCCGACGTGGCTCCCGATGGGGACCAGGTGGCGGAGGTCGCCGGGATCACCGGGGTGTTGGCGCTCTCCCTGCTCGCCGCCGTCGCGCTCCGACGCCGCGCGCAACTGTTCCACCGTCCGCTCGGGCAGCGGATCCCCCATGCCGGAGAGGACGCCCAGCGACTGGAGGCAGCGCTGGCACGACGCGCGACGCTGGTCACCGCCGAACCAGAGACCTGGCCTCCCGCCGCAGTCGTGGTCGGGGTCGGGGTCGCGGACGATGAACCGGTCGTCGATGACCTGGAAGAGGCGCGGACCACCGTCATCACCGGCCCTGACGCGAACGAGGTGCGGGGTGCTCTGGCCGCAGCCCTCACCGGACTGGTGAGCGCGAGCTGGTCGGCCGAGACCTCTGTCTTCCTGAGTGGTGAAGAGCTCGGCTGGGGCGCTGATCTTGACCAGCCATTGCTGCACGGCATCGGAAGCGTCGAGGACGGCGTTGCCGAGCTGGAACGCCAGGCCGCCGCTCGTCGGTTGGCTCTGGGACGAGCCAACGGCACGACCTTGGCCGAGCTGCGCGCCGACGCCGAGACAGCGGAGGCCTGGCAGCCGCAGGTGCACCTGTTCACCGAGACACCGTCCCCTGAGCAGTGGCGGCGCATCCGGGTCGCGCTGCGCAGCGATTCGCTGGCGCCCGAGGGGGTGGGGGCTTGCGTGCTCACCGTCGCAGAACTGGCTCGGCTGCCCGAGTGTGGTGNNCACGGCGCGCCTGACGGGCCGGGGCGTCACCTTCGTCCCGCAGGTGATCCGCGAACCTGCCCGCCACGCCTTGATGGACCTGTTCCACACCACGGCCGAGAGCTCGACCGTCCCTGCCCCTTGGTGGTCGTCCTCGGACGAGTTGCCAGCCAACCTTCGACTGCTCGAGCCCGCCACCATGCGCTGCGACGAGGAGGACCTCGTGACAGAAACCGAATACGACCAACCGACCGTGCTGGTGCTCGGCCCGATCCAGCTGGCGGCTGCGCGCGGCACCGAGCCCTCGCGGGCCCGGCAACAGTGCCTCGAGTACGCGGCATGGGTGCACCAGAACCCGGGGCGCACCGCGGCGATGATGAACCGCTCGCTGATGGTCGCCGACAGCACACGTCGCTCCAACCTGAGCCGACTGCGCACCTGGTTGGGCTCATCCGAGGATGGGGAGCCCTACCTGCCCGANNGCGGACGCATCGCGCTGCACCCGGCCGTGGGCACCGACTGGGAGCACTTGCAGTTGCTGGTCGGCCCTGGGGTCGATCGCGCGTCCACGGATGCACTGGTCGACGCGTTGCGGCTGGTTCGGGGCGCCCCCTTGGCCGACGCGGCGCCGGGGTGCTGGCACTGGGCGGAGGAATGGCGGACGGACATGATGTCGACGATCCGTGACATCGGTGTCGTGCTCACCCAGCGCGCGCTTGCCTCGGGCAACATCGACGTGGCCCGGTGGGCTGCTGCGCGGGCGTTGAAAGCCGCGCCGGAGGACGAGCTGCTGATGGTCGAGCGGGTCCGCACCGAGCACGCGGCAGGCAACCACCGCGAGGTGGAGCGCCTGGTGCTGCACCTCAACCGCGTCGCGCGGATCCTCGACGTCGACCTGTCCGAGCAGACCGTCGCCGCCCTCCAGGAAGTGATGGAGGGACGCACCCGCGCGCGGTTCGCCTGAACCAGGCTGTCGACTCCCTCAGGTGAGGTGGTCGTCCACGTACTGACGCACGACGTCGTCGAAGGTGGTGTCCCGGGAGAATCCCAGTGACTCGAGTCGCTGCACGTCGAAGTCGCCGGGCCAGGAACAAACGATCGCCATCACCGACCCATCCAGCTCGTCGCGCACCAGCGCCCGGGCGTCGGCACCTCCCACACGCTCCAGTGCGTCGAGCATCTCGCCCACAGTGACGCTGATCCCCGGAATGTTCATGGCCCGCCAGCGTCCGAGTCGCTCGGCGTCGAGCTCCATCGCCCGCACCAGGTTCGAGACGGCCTGACGTGGGGATGACAGCCACATCCGCGTCTCGTGCGGCACCGGGCAGACGGACTCCACGCCGTTCAATGGCTCGCGGATGATGCCGCTCGCAAACGAACTCGCTGCCGAGTTGGGCGCGCCTGGGCGAACCGAGATCGTGGGTAGGCGGCAGATACGAGAGTCCACGAAGCCCTTGCGGCCGTATTCGTTGACCAGGAGCTCGGCCATCGCCTTCGTCGTGCCATAGGTGGAGTCCGGCTGCTCGGCCCAGGTCTCGGGAACGACTTGGGGCACCGGGCCGCCGAAGACGGCCAGCGAACTGGTGAAGACGAATCGGGCGGCAGCCTCTCGCCCGTACGAGACCGCCCGGACGCGCTCCAGCAGGGCGCGGGTGCCGTCGACGTTGACGCGGACGGCCAGGTCGAAGTCCGCCTCCGAACCGCCCGACAGGATCGAGGCCAAGTGGTAGACGCCAGCCGTATCACCAGTGATCGCTTCTGCGAGCCGCCCGGGGTCGGTGAGGTCACCGACGAACGAACTCACCCGCGCGTCGTCGACGGGGGATGGGACCAGGTCGACCGAAATGATGCGATCGGCCCCCAGCACCGGGGTACCAGCATCCATCCGCTCCAGCAGTTGCCTGGTGAGCATCGAGCCCAGGAAGCCAGCCCCACCCGTGATCACGAGATCCATCAGTACGTCCCCTTCCAGCGGCCGCAGCCGCGCCAATCATCGATGTGGAATCCTCGGCTCACACCAGACTGATCGTCCGGGTCGCCTCCGAGGTCTGCGCCATGTGCCCAGCCATCGCCGCGCCGGCCGCGTCCTCGTCATGTGCCTGCAGCGCAGCCAGGATCTTCTCGTGCCAAGCCACCGCGTCCGCGCGCACGGAGCGGGTCGACGAGGTCTCCAGTCTCACCCTGAGCAACATCTGGCTCAGGGGCGCGAAGGCGCCAGCCAGATAGGCATTGCGGGCGGCCTCCTGGATGACCTCGTGGAATCGGATGTCCGCTGACGCGGAGCGCTCAACCATGGAATCGTCCTCGATGCACGCGCGCATGAGTTCCACCTGCTCGGCCAGTGCCGTCAGCTGTTCGTCGTCCACGCGTCGGGCGGCCAGCCGGGCGATGCCGACCTCCAGCACGCGGCGTGCCTCCATCAACTCCGCCACCAACTCTGCGGTGCTGCCCTGCAGTCGGGCGCGGGTCTCGACGATCGCAGGGTCCAGAACGCTCCACCGCGCCATGTCGGCGACACGGTTGCGGCGCCCCTGCTGCACCTCCAGCACGCCGGCCGAGGCAAGCACCCCAGTGGCCTCCCGGATGGTCAGACGTGACACGGAGTAGCGCTCCGCCAGCGCCGACTCGGCAGGCAACTCCTCGCCGATGGGGAACTCGCCGGACGCGATCGCCTCGAGGATCGCCGTGACGACCCGCTCGGATGCCTTCATCGTCTGCTCCGTTCTTGTGGGTCTTGACGTGGTTGGCAGGGCCAGCATAACTTGTCAGTTATCTGACAAGTTCCTCACGAGCTATCCATCCCTCAATGACGAAGGAAATACATGTCGTCCACCATGCTCCTGCTGCTCGGCCTCGCTGCCGTGCTGGCCATCCTGGCCCTGATCATGAAGGCCAAGGCCCACCCCTTCATCGCGATGATCGTCGTGTCCATCGCCCTCGCGCTGGTCGCCGGCATGCCGATGGCCGAGGTCATCCCCACGCTCCAGGCCGGCATGGGCAAGACCCTCGGGTCGGTGGCCCTGATCGTCACCCTGGGCGCGATGCTCGGACGCATCGTCGAGGTGTCCGGGGGTGCGGAGGTACTGGCCGCCGCGCTGTTGCGCAAGTTCGGCGAGAAGCGCGCTGCCTGGGCGCTGGGTGCAGCGTCCTTCATCTTCGGCATCCCCGTCTTCGTCGACGTCGCCACGATCGTGCTCGTCCCCATCGTGATGGCCGTCGCCCGTCGCATGCCGGGACGGGTGAACATGCTCACCTACGCTCTGCCCACCGTCATCGCCCTGCTGACCGTCCACGTCGTCCTGCCCCCTCACCCCGGCATCGTGGGTGGTTCGGAGCTGATGGGCGCCGATGTCGGCATGGTGCTGCTGCTCGGGTTCATCCCCGCCATCGTGATGTGGATCTTCGGCCAGGCGCTCAGCGGCGTGATCACCAAGCGCGTGTTCTCGGCCGTACCGGAGATCGGCAGCACGGCGGCCGGTGTGCACGAGGAAGCCGGCACTGACCGCAGCGGCGAACAGCTGCCCAGTGTTGGCCTGGTGCTTGCCATGATCGTCGTGCCGCTGGCGCTGATCATGTCCCAGACGGTCAGCGCCCTGACGTTGCCCAAGGGAAATTCGATCCGTTCCTTCCTGTCGCTCGTCGGTGCCTCCCCGGCTGCCCTGCTGATCGGCGTGCTGCTGGCAATCTTCTTCCTCGGCATCCGTCGCGGCTGGAATGCTGGCCGGATCGAGGACGTGGTGAGTTCCGCGCTCCCGGCCACTGCCGCCGTGATCCTGATCACGGGCGCCGGCGGAACCTTCGGCTACGTCCTCACCCAGACCGGAGTCGCGAAGGCCGTGGCCGATGCGCTGGCCGGATCGGGTCTGCCGATCCTGCTGCTCGCCTACCTGATGTCGGCGCTGATCCGCGCCGCCCAGGGCTCGGCGACGGTGGCCACGATCACCACTGCACCCCTGCTCGCTCCGCTGGCCGCCTCGATGCACCTCTCGGTGATGCAGCTGGCGCTGGTCACGCTGGCGATCGGCACCGGTTCCATGGCCCTCTCCCACGTCAACGACTCGCTGTTCTGGGTGTGGAGCCGCTACTACCGCGTCAGCACTGCGGACGCGCTGAAGTCGTACACGGTGTGCTCCACCGCTACCTCGATCGTCGGCTTCCTCGTCATCTGTCTCCTGTGGCCCGTCGTGGGCCTGGTCTCGTAGTTCTGGAGGAGAAGAGTTCCCATGAACGAGTTCACCAACCAGCGTCGCGTCCTCGTACTGGACGACGACCCAACCGGCTCCCAGTGCGTCGCCGACGTGGACATCGCTTTTGTCGAGGACCCAGCCATTGCGGCCCGCGCCCTCGCCGAGCAGGGCAGCGCCTGCTTCGTTCTGCAGAACACCAGGGCACTGCCCGAGGACGAGGCCGTTGCCAAGAACCGCCGCATCCTCGAGGGCTTCCTCGCCACCGGTGTTGAGACCGCAGGTCTTCACGTCGTGTCGCGATCTGACTCCACGCTTCGCGGGCACGTGATCGCAGAGCCCAATGCCCTGGCGGACGTGCTGGAAGAACACGGCATCGCCGTTGATGGCTTCCTGTTCTGCCCCGCGATGATAGAGGCCGGACGCTTCACCACCGGCGACACGCACTTCGCGATGGTTAACGGCGTCGCCAAGCAGGCCGCCGACACCGACTTCGCCCAGGACGCGACCTTCGGCTACCAGAACTCGGACCTGAAGGCCTTCCTCGAGGAGCGCTCGGGTGGTTCCGTGACGGTGGCCGATGTCGCCAGCCTGTCCCTGGACGACATCCGTGAGGGCGGCGTCGATCGGGTCGAAGAGATGCTCGCCGGGGTGACCGCGCGCCAGTGGGTGGTGGTCAACGCCACCGAGTACTCCGACATGGAGGTGGTGGCCGAGGCCTTGGGCCGCCGTGAGGCGCAGGGGCGCTGCTTCATCTCCCGATGCGGCCCCAGCTTCGTCCGGCCGTTGGCCGGGCAGCGCGATGCACGGGTGCTCGGCGACGAAGAACTCGCTACCGATCCCTCCCGGCTGCCCCACGGCCTCGTCGTGGTGGGTTCGCACGTCGGCCTGACCACCGCCCAGCTGCGCGCCGTCCAGGCTCGCGGAACCCTGACGGAGTTCGAGCTGCACGTGCCCACCCTGCTGGATCCGGGCACCCGTGAGCAGCACGTCCACGAGGTCGCCGAGGCGATCCGTGCGGCATTGCCCACGCAGGACTGTGTCGTCTTCACCAGCCGAGAACTCGTTCGCAGCGATGACAAGGACGCGTCGCTGGAGATCGCGCGCAGCGTCTCCGAGGCCGTGGTCCAGGTCGTCCAGCTCGTGTTGCGGGCCAGGCCCGCCTGGGTGGTCGCCAAGGGCGGCATCACCTCCCACGAGGTCGCTGCCGAAGGTCTCGGGATGACCCACGCCAAGGTCCGCGGCCAGTTCTACCCCGGGCAGATCTCGATGTTCACCGCAGTGGAGGCACCTCAGGACAGCCAGGGAATGCCGTATGTGGTGTTTCCCGGAAATGTCGGCGGCGAGCAGGCTCTCGCCGAGGTGGTCGAACGCCTGACCGCCGCCACCATCGCAAGCCAGTCAACGAACGACAGGAGCCAGTCATGAGCAACAACATCAAGGTCGGTTGGATCGGGCTGGGCGCCATGGGCGGGCCCATGGCCGAGGTGCTGGCCGCGGACGGGTTCGAGGTGACGGCCTACGACGTGAGCGCCGATATCCTGCAGAAGCATGCCGAGCACCTGAAGCCCGCAGCGTCCGCTGCCGAGGCCGCCAAGGGACGCGATGTGGTCGGCTTGATGGTCGCCACCGGCGCGCAGCTGGACGACGTGCTGTTCGGCGAGCAGGGAATCGTCGGTGAGCTGGGACCCGACACGGTCGTCATGGTGATGGCGACCGTCGGCCCGGCTGCGATCGAGCAGGCGTTGGCGAAGCTTCCCTCCGGTCACCTGGTCGACGCCCCCGTCAGCGGCGGTGTGGTCCGCGCCGGTACCGGCGACCTGTTGATGATGGTCTCCGGCACCCCGCAGGACGTCGAGAGCGTCCGTCCTCTTCTGGACTCGATGGCGGGCACCGCCGCCATCGTCGGTGACAAGCCCGGCGACGGTCAGCGTTTCAAGGTGGTCAACCAGCTGCTGTGCGGCGTCCACATCGCAGTTGCGGGGGAGGCCATGGCGCTGGCCGACTCGATGGGCTTGGACATCGCGCAGATCTACGAGGTGCTCGGTGCCGGAGCAGCAGCGTCGTTCATGTTCGGCGACCGCGGCCGCCGGATGGTGGACGGTGACCACGACGAGGCCCGCTCGGCTCTCGACATCTTCGTGAAGGACATGGGTCTGGTCACCCAAGCCGCCCGTGAGGTGGCCCAGGAGGTTCCCCTGGCATCGACTGCCGAGCAGCTCTACCTGCGGGGACGACGTGAGGGTCTGGGTCGCAAGGACGACTCGATCGTCTACCGGATCCTGCTGGGCGAGTGACCGAACCTTGGGGTTGGCGAGCCGTTGGTCCACTTGGCGCGAGTCGGTTCAGTGGACCAGCGGTGGTTCCTTGAAGTCATCGGCGCTGATAGATCCCGCGCCTGTGGTCAACCGCGACCATCAGCACGAGCAATCAGTTTTGGGCAAACGCATCTCGCCGAGCAGCTCGGCCCACGTGGTGCGTGAGGTCGCGTCGGGGGTCCAGCGGTCGCCCTCATAGCCAGTCGGGGCGGGGAGGGTGACCCCTCGACAGGCTCGGGGATCGTTGGTCTGGGCCCGGGGATTGGCTCCGCCGCAGACTTCCGCGGTGACCCGGTTGAGGGCCCGAACCCGATCGGTCAGGGACGACGAGAGGGGCCAGCCCACCAGCGGGGCAGCGCCCAGGTCAGGCACCTGTGCCACCACCACACACCCCACCCGGCGCAGGATCTGAAGCGTCGCCGCCAGCTCCGTGCGCCACTCGTCCAAACCCGTCCTGGCCAGCACGTCGTGGACGCCCACCACCAGCACCACCGCGTCGGTGCGGGCGGGAACCCGGTTCAGCGTCCCGTAGTGCACGTCCCGGATTGTCGCCATCGATTCGGCGACCGACTGGAACACCACCCGCGCACCCCGAGCCTGCGCCACCCGCGAAGCGATCATCTCGGCGAAACCCGCCGCGGCCGCCAACTCGTCCCCGATCACCACCAGCGACAACTGCTCGTCACCCGCACCGACCTGGCCGAAGCTGTCGGTCACCACCGGTTCCGGCAGGCGTCCGATCGTCCGCTCGCCCTGCCACCTGGCCACGGGAAACCACATGTCAGCCATTACAGCACCGGTTGAGCCCGGCCCGAGATCGGCACCGCGCGGCGACCGTCCGCGTCGAGCACCCGTTCAGGGGTTCGCCAAGTCCATCTGGTGCAGCATCGTGGACGAGGTGCGCACGGGCGGCAGGTGATGGCAGACCGGGCGCATCGACAGCCCGGTGGGACGGCAGATCATGTCCAGCGACGGCACACTCGAAACCTAGGCGCTCGTCCCGGTCGCGACCGCCCGATGGCGCAACCGCATTCGGCGCAGGCGTCCGAAACGCTGCAGGGCCAGCGCGACGGCCGTCCCGAAGCTGGTCCCCACCGCCAGCGCCAGCGCCGTCATCGCGCAGCGCAGCAGCAGCGTCCCGGCCGGGTCGGGGCC
>DGKN01000095.1 GCA_002387005.1 Propionibacteriaceae bacterium UBA4569 | reverse complement strand
CCGGACCCCCGGGCAACAGGACGACTCACACAACCACCGGACCTACCAGACGGGGTCAGCCCACCCCTACTGTTGGCCTCCGGGGCAGCCACGAGCGTCGGGAGATGGCCATGGGTCTGTTTTCACGTCTGTTGGGCGGGCAGACAGGCGACCGCTTGAGCCGGGAGGAGATCCTCTTGGTGGCGCCCGAGGCCAGTGATGCCCGGGGCCCCGGGCTCAGCGTCATCAGCACCGACGAGGTCGCGAAGCTGCAGCAGGTGGTGGGCCCGACCACCTTCTGCCGGCCACATGCGCAACAGGTGGCACTTGCCCTCTTGCGGGACCATGACGGCTACCTCGAAGACGTGGGCACCCTTGAACACGTCGCTGCTGACGACCAACGTCCCGAAGCATTGGACGTCATCTACCAAGGGCACTGGATCGGCGCTTTGGCAGGGCATGCAACCGATCGGATCAACCTGCCCATAGGAGCCCAGGTGGGGATCCCGGTGCAGCTGTGCGCCGCTCAGACGGCGAAGGGGCCTCGACTGGACGCGTGGGCCTGGCTCGGCGACGACGCCCCGCAGTGGGAGTACAGCGCCGAACACCGCCCTCCAGCCACAGCAAAGGAACGCTCCGGGGAGACCGCCTTCAGGGCCCGAACCATGGTTCGCGAGGCGTTGGTTGAGGGCGGTCAGCGAGGCGAAGACTTCGTGGCTGGCAGCGAGCACGGCATCCACTATCTCGAGACGGTCGGTCCGATCGAGCAGCTGAAGCGAGAGGGACAGCTCGAGGCAGCCTTGAAGCTCTGCTACATCGCCATTGAAGGAGCCGAGGGCGATGCCCGGTTCGGGGAGCCGGCACCGTGGTACACGATCCAAGCGGCGATCATCCACCGCAAGCTCAAACAACGTGAGGAGGAGATCGCTGTACTGCAGCGGTGGCTGGACCACTGCCCCGCCGAGGATCGTGAGGGCAGCGGGGTGCAGAAGCGGCTCGCGAAACTTCTTGGGCCGGGGCGCTCCTCGTGATCCGACCCCGGTCGAGATGCCGGCCGAGGGCCGAGTGCCTCCCTGGGCTGCTGTGATGCCGTGGGCTGGCGTCGGTGCATGTCAGCCCTGCCGTCACCGAGTGAGAGCTCGCGGCGCGTGGCCCCCGTAGGATCGCAGCAGGTGTTGGCCCAGCATGCCGGCGCGGGCCTCTATAGCCCTGAACGAGAAGGAGCGGCCGATGGACACGGACTTCGTCCCGACCGGAGACCGGCGACTGCGACAGGTCATGGCAGCTGTCGTGGCGGAGGGGGATGCGGCCGAGTACATGGGCCTTGAGGCCAAGAGCGACATCGACATCAGCAAGAAGGGAGTCGGTGTCGCGAAGGTGCCATGCCCGCGGCTGTTCTTCTTGTGGCCTGATGCCCTTGTGCATGTTGTGCCGGTGCTCTCGACAGGGGCGTTTGCCCAGGGAGAGGTCAATGGTGGTGCTGGCTGTGTTGGTCCTGGGTCATGGTCTGGGTCGTGGGGGCGGGGGTGGTGTTCTTGGGTGAGCTGATCGCGGGGCCGATCACGAAGGCTGACAGGGCGAACAGGGCGGTGAACACGACGACGCCGATGGCGGGGGCCTTCCAGGTGCGGTAGTGCCGTTGCAGGCGGTGCAGCATGGGGACGCTGAGCGCGAGGCCGACGACGAACAGGAGGCTGTTGCCGAACACCCCGGTGAGGAACGCGGCGCCGGCGATGATCCCGATGTGGTGCATCACGTGCGGGACCAGGCCGAGGAGGACGCCGACGGCGGAGCGGATGGCGGCCCAGGCGCGTGCCAGGACGGATCCCTTGGCGGGCTGCGCTCCTGCCGGTTGGGTGGCGGTCGGCGGTTCGATGAGGGCGGTGGCGGTCATCACTGCCTCTTGTCCAGGCCGGTGCGGATGCGCACCCACTGGTCCTCGTCGATCTCGCCGCGGGCGTAGCGCTGGTCGATGATGTCGACGGCCTGGGCGCTGGCGATGCCGGCGCGGGGCCGGTTGTCCTTGACGAGCCAGACGACCAGCGCGACGATCGCGAGCCAGAACAGGACCATGCCTGCCATCATCGGTAGTGCGTTCCATGCGTAGGTCATCATGATGAGTTTCCTTCCGTCGAAGTGCTTATGTCTCCACTGTTGCGGGCTGGTGTGACGGAACCCGTGGCTGTTGTGTCAAGAAGCCATCAAGGTTGGGACGGGGGCTGGGCTGTGGGCCGGCGCGGCGGCTGGCGTGCGGTTTCTTCNNAGCAGGGTTGCTGCAGGCAGCGCATGGTGCGCTGAGATTCCTGCCCTCCGCAGGGTTCCTGCCGCCCGGCAGGGACGACCGATGGGGGCGGGTGCACTGTTCCAGGAATGAGGGGATCGATGACTCGAGGCAAGAAGCTCGGACGCCGGCTCGCGGTGGCGGGGGTGGCCACAGCGGTGGTGGCGGTCGCGGCGGGGTGTTCCGCCTCGACCGGTGCGGGCGGAGGGACCTCGTCTGCGAGCAGCGCGGCTGGCCCGGCAAGCAGCCGTCCGAGCACCGGACCGGCGGGGACGGTGGGGGGCGCGGACGAGGGCGGGCAATCCCTGACCGCGAGCCCCGCCCCCCGCAGCA
>DGKN01000059.1 GCA_002387005.1 Propionibacteriaceae bacterium UBA4569 | reverse complement strand
CGAGAACGACGTCGACCGAGGGCTGCCCTACGCCTGCTCGCTGTGCGGAGCCTGCAATGACGTGTGTCCGGTCAAGATCCCCTTCACCGACGTGTTGGTGCACCTGCGCCACCGTGTCGTCCAGGCCGAGAAGGCCGACCGGGTGCCCCGCGACGTGGAGGTGGCCACCGAGATGGCGCTGATGAAGACAGCAGCCTGGGTGATGGGCGATGCCCGACACTTCGAGGCCGTGCAGAAGGGTTCATCGCTGGCGGGACGGGTGCTCGGGGGACGGACGATCGGCCCGATTCCCGCTCCCGTCGCTGACCGGTGGTTGCGCTATCGCGACGTCGAGGATGTCCCCGCGCAGAGCTTCCGGCAGTGGTGGAAGAAGAACCGCCAGGAGGGCAGGTGATGGACGCGCGCACGGAGATCCTGGACCGAATCCGTCGGGCCAGCGCCGACATCACCCAGACCGATCCGGTGGTGGACGTCCCGGTCGAGTGGACCTACGGCACCGGCCTGCCGCTGGACGACGTCGTCGCCACCTTCGTCGAGAAGGTGCTGGACTACCAGGCGACCGTCGAGCGGGTGGCTGCGGCCAATGTCGCACAAGCGGTCGTGGATGGGCTGGTTGCCAGCGGCGTCACCTCGTCCGTCGTGGTGCCACCCGGCCTCGACCCGGCCTGGCTCGAGGCGATGCGCGGCGTGGGCTGGGAGGTGCGGGTGGATGACCCACCGCTGACGCACGAGCAGCTGAACGGAACCGACGCAGTGGTCACCGCCGCCAGCTCGGCGATTGCCGACACCGGGACCATCGTGCTGACCCACGGCGCCGACCAGGGACGCCGGGCGATCACCTTGGTGCCCGACCGGCACGTCTGCGTGGTGCGCGCCAGTCAGGTGGTCTCCGACGTGCCCGAGTCCATCGCGGCGGTGAAGCCGGAAGTGTTGGAGGGCTACCCGATGACCATGATCTCCGGCGGTTCGGCGACCAGCGACATCGAGCTGTCCCGGGTGGACGGGGTCCATGGTCCGCGCCAGCTGTACGTGGTGGTCGTCGACGACCTGTGACCCGGGTTCGGGGAACATCCGTGTCACAGGGCGGTGGTGAAGCCTTCCAACTGTGCGACCGAGTCCTGTGAGCCGGTGATCTCAACCTGGGCGACGGAACGGCGTCCGAAGAGGAAGAGCACCAGCTCCGACGGCTTGCCAATCAGCACCACCGGATCCTCGCCCGCCTTCAAGGTGACACGATCGATGGTGCCCGCGCGCTGGGCCACCACCGGGACGGGGGAGCGCAGGAACATTGCGCGCCCCATCAGGCCGACGCGCTTCCAACAGGCGTCCTCGTCGGCGTCGGGCAGCTCCCGCGGCTGCCATCCCTCACCAGCGCGGCGCACGTCCTCATGGTGGACGAAGTACTCGATCGCGTTGGCGGCCTCGTCCAGCCCGGGCAGCGCGAACACTGAAATGCGTCCCGGGCCCGACCTCACCCGGCTCACCAGCGTCTGGTAGCCCAGCTTCTCCTGCGCTGACGCCATCCGGCGCTCGGTCAGCCCCGCGAGAGGCTTCACGACGATGCCGGGCATCGCCAGCGGGTCGGTTTCGCGCAGCCACAGGTGGGCGGCCAGGTGACTGGTCGTCCAACCCCTGCAGAGGGTCGGGGCGGTGGGACCCAGCTCGTCCAACAGGTCGCACAGCTGGGCACGTTCAGTTCTTGCGAAGCTCACGCCGCGAGCGTACTGCGCCCCAGCGCTGCTGATCGGGAAGAATGGACCGCATGTCTCTTGACCCCGCCATCGCAGACCGCCTCAAGCGCAACCCGGACGGACTGGTGCCCGCCGTGGTCACCGACGCGACATCCGGCGCCGTCCTGATGCTGGCCTGGATGGACGACGAGGCCCTCTCCCGCACCCTCGCGACGCGTCAGGCCACCTACTGGTCCCGTTCCCGCAACGAGTACTGGGTCAAGGGCGCGACCAGCGGCCACACCCAGCACGTCCGCGAGGTGCGCCTCGACTGCGACGGCGACACCGTGCTGATGCGCGTCGACCAGGTCGGCGGCGCCTGCCACACGGGCGACACCACCTGCTTCGACGCCGACCTGCTGCTCACCGAGGAGGGCTGATGGCACTGGTCACCACCCCCGACCTCGCGGGCTTCCGCGCACTGGCCGACTCCGGACGGCGCGTGGTCAGCGTCCACGCCCGCCTGTTGGCCGACGACATCACCCCGATCGGGCTGTACGCGCAGCTGTGCGGCGACCGGGAGAACACCTTCTTGTTCGAGTCCGCCGAGTCGGGCGTGTGGTCGCGCTGGTCGTTCGTCGGCGTCAACGCTGCGTCCACGCTGGTCGAGCAGGATGGGCAGGCGCACTGGCTGGGGCGCCCGATCGAGGGCGTGCCGGCCGACGGTGATCCGCTGGAGGTGCTGCGCGAGACCCTGCGCACCCTGCACACCGAACCTGACCCGGAACTGCCGCCCTTCACCTCCGGCATGGTCGGCTACCTCGGTTACGACGTCGTCCGCCGGATCGAGAAGCTGCCCGACGGCTTGGACGACGACCTGCAGCTGCCCGAACTGGTGATGATGCTGGCCAGCGACATGGCCGTGCTCGACCACCACAAGGGCGAGGTCTGGCTGATCGCCAATGCGGTCAATCACGACGGATCACCCGAGCGCGTCGAGGACGCCTGGGCCGATGCCACCGCCCGCGTGGAGCAGATGGCCCGCTAACTGGCCGGGCCGCGCCCGGTGCTGCTGGCCCAGCAGGGTCCGGCAGCCACCACCGAGCCCATCCGGCAGCGTTCCAGCGAGGACTTCCAGCAACTCGTGCGGGATGCCGTCGAGGAGATTCGCGCCGGCGAGGCCTTCCAGATCGTCGGCTCGCAGCGCTTCGACCTGCCCACCCGCGCCGACGGCCTGGCCATCTACCGCGAACTGCGCAACACCAATCCCAGCCCTTACCTCTACCTGCTACGGCTGCCCGGCTTCTGCGTCGTCGGGTCGTCGCCCGAGGCACTGGTGACGGTCAACGAGGGACGCGCGACCACCCACCCGATTGCCGGAACCCGGCCGCGCGGAGCCACCCCAGAACAAGACGCCGAACTCGAGGCCGAACTGCTGGCGGACGAGAAGGAACGCGCCGAACACCTGATGCTGGTCGACCTGGGCCGCAACGACCTGGGACGGGTGTGCCGCCCGGGCACCATCGCCGTCACCGAGTTCATGCACGTGCGCCGCTACAGCCACGTGATGCACCTGGAGGCCGCGGTCGTCGGGCAGGCCGCCGAGGGCGCCACCGGGCTCGACGTCACCCTCGCCTGCTTNNCCCCAAGGTGCGCGCCATGCAGATCATCGACCGACTGGAACGCACCCGTCGCGGTGTCTACGGGGGAGTGGTCGGCTACTTCGACTTCGCCGGCAATGCCGACGCTGCGATCGCGATCCGCACCGCCGTCGTCAAGGACGGCGTGGCCCACGTCCAGGCCGGAGCAGGGCTGGTCGCTGACTCCGACCCCGCCACCGAAGACCTGGAGACCCAGAACAAGGCCGCCGCCGTGATCGCCGCGGTCCGACGCGCCGAGGGGCTCGTGGCCCTGGAGGGGGCGAACTGATGCGGATGGCCA
>DGKN01000088.1:6537-7815 GCA_002387005.1 Propionibacteriaceae bacterium UBA4569 | reverse complement strand
GCAGCCAGCGGGGGACGCGCCAGCCACCGATCCAAGCGGCGATCGCACCGGCGATCAGGCCGCCGATCAGGGCGCCGAGGAAGCCGGCGCCGGTCGCACCAGCCACGGCACCGGCAACGAAGCCGGGGACGATGCCGGGGCGGTCGGCCATCGCGAAGGCGATGTAGCCAGCCAGCGCGGGCAGCAGGAAGCTGAAGGCCAGCGAGCCCAGCTTGAACAGCATGGCGCCGAAGTACAGCAAGATCCCCGAGCTGGGCAGGTGGTCCACCTGGTTGGCCGGGAACAGCGCCGCACCGGTTGAATCCATTGCGGCCTTCAGGTCGCTGAGCACCGGCAGGTTGGTGATGGACGAGTTGCCCAGGATGTGATCGGCCACGAAGGGGATCTGGTAGCCGCCGAGCAGGAAGCCCAAGGCGATCAGCAGGCCACCGGCCGCGACGAAGGGGACCATGTACGAGACGCCGGTCATCAGCGCCTGCTGGATCCGCTTGCCGAAGCCCAGCTGGCTCTTGCCGCGGGCGCCGGCGCCAGCTGCGGCCGCAGCGGCGGCATCACCCGAGACGCGCGGTGCGTTGGGGTTCTTGGCCGCAGCCAGGGCCTCTTCCAGCATCACCTTGGGCTCGTTGATGGCGCGCTTGACGCCTGACTCGATGACGGGCAGACCGGCGAAGCGCTCCCGGCCCTTCACACCGACGTCCGTGGCGAAGATGACCGCGGTGGCGGCCTTGATCTGGTCGGCGGTGACCGGGTCGGTGGCCGACGAACCCTGCGGCTCGGTGATGACGTCGACGCCCATCTCCTTGCCCGCATTCGTCAGGTAGTCGGCTGCCATGTAGGTGTGCGCAATGCCGGTCGGGCAAGCGGTGATGGCGATCACGGACGGGCGTCCGGTGGTGCTGGAAGCAGCAACGGGGACGGCGGCAGCAGCGGCAGCCTTGTCGGCCTCCACCTTGGCCGAGTCGGGCTCGACGACGTCGCGGACGAGCGCCACGACCTCGTCCTGGGTCTGCGCGGAACGCAGGGCGGCCAGGAACTCCGGACGCACCAGCGCGCGGGCCAGCTTGGTCAGCAGCTTCATGTGGTCGGCGCCACCGGAGGCGGCGGCCGCGATCAGGAAGACGATGTCGGCCGGGCCCTGCTTGTCACCGAAGTCGACGGGGCTGGCCAGACGGGCGAACCCGAGCGAGGCGGTGTTCACCGCCTCGGAACGGCAGTGGGGGATGGCGAACCCGCCGGGCATCCCGGTGGGCGACTTCGCCTCCCGGTCGAGCGCGTCGG
>DGKN01000088.1:6335-6519 GCA_002387005.1 Propionibacteriaceae bacterium UBA4569 | reverse complement strand
GCGGATGACCTCGTCCTTGGTCTGGCCGAGATCGACGTCCAGGGCGACGAGCCCCGGTTCGATGAGTGACGTCATGTCACGTCCTTTCTGTGGTGGACGCTCATCAGAGCGCTGTGACGGCGACGCCGTCGGGGTTGGTCTGGCTGGGGGCAGGAATTTGGGAGCCGGGCAGCGAGGCGGCCGC
>DGKN01000088.1:0-6264 GCA_002387005.1 Propionibacteriaceae bacterium UBA4569 | reverse complement strand
CGCCCACCGTGGAGGCCACGGTGATCGGGGGCGGGGTGGCGCGCCAGGCGCCCTCGGGTGTGACGAGCAGCGCACCTGCGCCACCGAGCGTCACCAGCACCGCACCGATGCCCTTGCCGATGAGTTCGCGGGCGGCCTCCAACACCGGGCCCCAGTCGCCGTTCTCGGCGGCCTGCTCGAGCGCCAGTCCATCACGTCCGCACAGCTGGCCCAACTCCTCGGAATTGGGCTTGATCAGGTCGGGTGCCGCGCCGGGCAGGGCGTCGGCGAGTGCCTGCAGCGGGGCGTCGGAAGTGTCGACGGCGATCAGGGTGTCGAGGGTACGTAGCTCGCGCACCAGTTGCGCGTACCAGGCCGCGGGCGCTCCCGGCGGCAGCGAGCCGGCCAGCACGACCCAGTGTGCCTCCCGGGCGGCGGCGACCAAGGTGTTGGTGAGGGCGGCCAGGTGCTCCTCGGTGAGGGTGGCGCCCGGCTCGTTGAACTTGCTGGTGGTTCCGTCCGACTCGGTGATCGTCAGGTTGGAGCGCACCGGCTGCCCGACCGGAACATTGCGGTAGGGGACGTCGATCGCGTCCAGCCCGGTGAGCAGGAGGTCGCGGTCGTCGGCCGGGACGACGGCAATCGTGGGGACGCCGGCCAGGGCGACGCAGCGGGAGACGTTGACGCCCTTCCCACCCGGTTCGGCTGTGGAGGCGCCCAGACGGTGGACGCCGCCGCGGGTTACTGCCCCCTCGACCGGCGCGGTGCGGTCCAGGGAGGGGTTGGCGGTGAAGGTGACGATCATGCGGTCACTACCTCGATTCCTAGGTTGGTGAGCTTTTCGCTCTGGGTCGCGGTGATGGCATCGGTGACCAGTACGTCCATCTCGTCCAGGCCGGCAAAACGGGTGGTGGTTTCGGCGCCGAGCTTGCGGGCGTCCGCGAGGAGGACGACCTTGCGCGCACTGCGCATCATCTGGCGCTTGACCTGAGCCTCGTCCCCGTCGGGCGTGGACAGCCCGTGGTCGAGGCTGACGCCGTTGGCGCCGAGGAAGGCGAGGTCGACGCGGATGTTGGCCAGGCGTTCGACGGCGTGCCCGCCCACGCAGGCCTGGGTGAGGCCGCGGACCCGGCCGCCGACCAGTTCGACGGCCACCTGGGTGTGGGACGACAGTGCGGACGCGATCGGCAGTGAGTTGGTGAAGACGGTCCAGCGTGCGGACGCGGGGAAGAGTTCGGCCAGGCGGGCGGTGGTGGTGCCGGCGTCGAGGATGATGGCGCGGTTCACGTCCTCGGTGTCGGCGGGGAGCAGCGTTGCGGCGGCGCGGGCGATCCGGTCCTTCTCGGCGCTGGCGGAGGCATCCCGCTCACCCAGGCCCAGATCGCCGAGGAAGTTGGAGTTGGGGAGCATCGCCCCGCCGTGGACGCGCTGCAGCAGACCTGCCCGGTCGAGCGCCTCCAGGTCGCGGCGGATGGTCTCCGGGGTCACGTCGAAGCGCTTGGCGGCTACGGTGACGGCGACTCGCCCGTCCTCGCGCGCCAGCTGCACCAGCTGTTGGCGACGTTCCTCCGCGTACATTTCCCACCTCGTCGGGGCTAAAACAACATAAACAAATGTTGGATTGTGTTGGAATTCTACGGTAGGCGGCGGGGCTTGGGAAGGGGTGGACGAGACTTTTCTGATCCTGGACACTGACCTCGGCCGCGGGGTATGTCGATGGAGGCATGCAGCAGTTCACTGCCCCGGGCGGAACCACGTGGACGGGAGTGCGGTGGCGACCACCTTCGAGGGCAGCGATCTCGAGGGCAGCGACTTCGGGGCCCACCTCCGGGAGCGCCAGGACATTCCCTGACTCTCCAGAACGATCCTCGAGCCCATCGAGGGGCCCCTCCGGCCAGCTCAGTCCCCAGTGGGATCCGGCTCCGGCTCCGGCTCCGGCTTGGATCGGTTCGGCATCACGAGCCGGACCTTGCCCGAGTCCAGGTCCAGGGGCTTGGGACCACGCCCGCCCTTCTTCTGGTCGACGACCAGCACCTTCTCCAGGTCCTGCTGCTCGCGCCAGTGTCGCATGCCCGGCGCAAAGGTCTCGAAGAACTCGCTCATGGTCGCCCCCTCCGGGCCAGCGTAGGCCGACGCGTCCGCCAAGATCGCCAGCTCAGGGCAATCCGGTCCTGCGACGGGACCGGATCGCTCTCTCGTGGCGATTTTGGCGGAAACGCAGTCCTGCCCACCGACCCGAAGGCCGATGGGCAGGCTGCGCGGGAGGTAATGCGTCAGATCGACGACGGGACCTCCACCTCCGTCACCGGCATCGTCGGACGGATGACCAGCACCTCGCAAGTCGCCTTCTTCACCACCTCGGTGGCGACATTGCCCAGGAAGCGGTCCGCGATGGACGTGTCACGGATCGCGCCAATGACGATCAGGTCGGCATCGTGCGTGCCGGCGGTCTGCAGCAGGGCCGCTGCCGGTTCCCCGTCCACCAGCAGTGCTGCGCTGACCTTGGCGCCGTACTCACCGGCGACATAGGCCGCCCGCAGCAGCGCCTCCTCGGCGGCCTCCCGTCCGTGCACCTGCTGGGCCGTCGAGACGTCCCCGCCGAGGGTCTGGGTGTTGATGGCCTCCACGCGCTGCGACAGGCTCGACCAGGCGCAGACGATCACCAGCTCCGCCTCCTCTCGTGCGGCCAGCCATGCAGCCCGGGCGATGGTGGGCTTGGCCAGGCTCGAGCCGTCCGTCCCGACGACGATCGTGTTGTAGTCGTTCATCTGTGCCATGTCAGTGCCCTCCAGCCACGGGAACGGTGATGTTGTCGACGTCCTTGACGATCGGCGGCTCCTTGATGAGCAGCATCACCACGCCGGCGATGGCCAGGAAGATGCCGGCGAAGGTCATCGCCGTGTTCGGGTTGTCACCCAGCAGGTGCTTGTAGACCCAGCCGAAGGTCAGCGTCTGGATGAGCATCGGAATGACGATCATCATGTTGACCAGCCCCATGTACACGCCGTACCGGGTTGACGGGACCATCCTGACGATCATGATGTACGGCACGCCCATGATGGACGCCCAGGCCACGCCGAGGCCGACGATGGAGACGATCTGCATCAACTGGCTGGGCATGTGCGGGAAGACCAGCAGGCTGGCCGTGGCGCACCACAGGCAGATGGCGTGCACCCACTTGGCACCCAGCTTTTTCGCCAGCGCCACCAGACCGAAGGCGACGCAGAAGGTGACGATGTTGTAGGCGCCATTCACGCGTCCGGTCTGGGCCACCGCGAGCTGGTAGGCCTCGGTGGAGGTGTCGGTGGTGCCGTACAGGGACTTCGAGATGCTCAGGCTGACGAACTGCCAGTAGACGTTCATCGCGTACCACTGGAAGAAGTAGACCCCGGCCAGGATCTTCATCGCCAAGGGCATGTCGACGACGGCTTCCCCGATCTCGCGGAAGAAGGCGCCCAACCCGCCCTTCTTCGCCTTGAGTTCGGCCAGTTCCTCGGGGCTCGGAGGGATCTCCGGGGTCGACAGGACCGACACCAGCACGGACGCGATGGAACACACCGAGCCGAGCATGAAGGCGCCGAAGACCCACTTGGGCAGGCCCGCGCCGGTGCCCAGCCCGAAGATCATCTGGAAGAAGCTCAGGGACAGGTTGGCCAAGGTGATGCCGAGGCCGGTGAAGAAGGACTGCGCCAGGAATCCCTTGCCCAGCTGGGAGGGCGGGAGCTTGTCGGCGATGAAGGCGCGGTAGGGCTCCATCGCGGTGTTGTTGCTCGCGTCGAGCAGCCACAGCAGCAGCGCTGCCATCCAGACGGCCCACACGAACGGGAACAGGAACAGGCAGACAGCGCAACCGATGGCACCGATCAGGAAGAAGGGACGCCGGCGCCCACGGAAGAAGCCCTTCTCCACCCAGGTGCGGTCGCTCATGGCGCCGATCAGTGGCTGGATGAGCAGGCCGGTGATCGGTCCGGCCAGGTTGAGCAGCGGCAGGTCTTCGGGGCTGGCGCCGAGCATGGAGTAGATCGGGTTGATGGCCGTCTGCTGCATGCCGAAGGAGTACTGGATGCCGAAGAAGCCCAGGTTCATCAACAGGATCTGCTTCATCGTCATCAGCGACTTGTGGCGCACCGTCGTCACGGTGGCGGTGTCTGCGGTTGCGGCGCTCATGCGCGTCCTCCGGTTCCGGGCACGGGCGTGCGGTTGGTGTTCAGCCAGTCGGCGAGGCGTTGCATCTCGGCCTCCCAGCCGGTGGAGTGGTCCTTGGCCTCTTCGGGGTCATAGGGGCCCTGGACGACACGGACGAGCGTCCCTCTCTTGCCCATCTTCGTGAACTCGACCCGCAGTTCCAGCGGCACCTCGGGGTTGATCCCCTCGTCCCCGGTGATGCGCTGCTTTGCGACGAAGACGTCCGGACGGATGTACTCCGTGAACACGGCGTCGGTGCTGACGACGTGCCCATCGGACTCGCGTACCTTGTCGTGGTGGTGGCGGCCCCCGGCCTTCAGTTCGCTGGTGACCGTGCTCGGGTCGACGTGCCAGCCGGGTGAGCCGCGCCACTGGCTCATCTGTTCCGGGATGGTCCAGGCATCGAAGACGTCATCGCGGGCGAAGGGGTACTCCCTCTCCACCACGAGGATCATGTTTGCTGTCACTTGCGCTCCCCTCGATGGCCGCGGCATCGGCGCCGCGGTTGGCTCATTCTCCACCCCAGCAGGCCTTTCGTCGAGGGGTCCCGCATCGTGGTCCAGAAGACGCACAGACCTGTGCCCGACCCCGCACAGCACGCACACAGGCCCGAACGCCAGCGTGGTCACCATCACCAATTCCTTGTGAAGGGGACCCGCATGACCACTGCACCACTGCTTGCCGAAAGGGCGGCCCCACCCGCCAGCCCCGAGGTCGCGTCCGCGGCCGTCCAGGGGGAACGCGGCAGGGTCGGTCGCACCTTCCTGGGGCCCCGCACCGATCCGGCCTGGGCCCGCCCAGCGCTGTGGGGGCTGCTGGCCCTCGCTGCGATCACCTACCTGTGGAACCTCACCAACTCCGGCTACGCCAACAGCTTCTATGCCGCTGCGGTGAAGTCGGGAACGCAGAGTTGGACGGCCTGGCTGTTCGGGTCGCTCGACTCCGCCAACTCGATCACCGTCGACAAGCCCCCGGCCGCCTTGTGGGTGATGGGCCTGTCGGCCCGCCTGTTCGGCTTCTCGTCCTTCTCCCTGCTGCTCCCGCAAGCGCTGATGGGCGTCGGCACGGTGGCACTCGTCCACGCGTCCGTCCGTCGCTGGTACGGCCATGCGGCCGCCCTGGTCGCCGGGGCACTGGTGGTCGCCGCGCCGGTCGCCGCGATGATGTTCCGGTTCGACAACCCCGACGCGATGCTGACCATCCTGATGGCCGCCGCTGCCTACTTCGTCACCCGCGCCATCGAGACCGAACGCGGTCGCCAGGCGATGTGGTGGATGGTCGCCGCCGGTGCGGCCATCGGCTTCGCCTTCCTCACCAAGATGCTGCAGGGCATGCTCGTGCTGCCCGGCTTCGTGCTGGCCTACCTGATCGCCGCCCCGCGCAGCTGGAAGACCCGGATCGGCCACCTCTTCGCTGCCCTCGCCTCGCTGATCGTCTCGGCCGGTTGGTTCGTGCTGCTCGTCGAGTTGTGGCCCGAATCGGCCCGTGCCTACATCGGCGGTTCAACCAACAACTCCGAGTGGGAGCTGGCCCTGGGCTACAACGGCCTGAGACGTCTGTTCGGCGGCTCCGGCAATGCAGGCGGCGGCGGCGGTGGTGGCGGCGGTAGCGCTGGGTCTATCACTACGGTGGCGGGTGGCGGTGGCGGTGGCGGCGCAGGCGCCTTTGTCCTGGCGCAGCCAGTCAACGTAACGCCTGGCGCCACCTACACCGTCGTCATCGGCGCCGGCGGCGCGGCGGGCGCTGGTGGTTCCTCTTCGGGGAGCACGGGCAACCCCGGATCCTCTGGTGGCAGCACGGGCTTTAGCCTCAACGGCACTAGCATTCTCGCCCTGGTCGGCGGCTCTGGCGGCGCTGGCGGTGGCTACAGCTCCGACCTATCGGTAGCCGGCGGCTCGGGCGGCCTGCCTGGCGGCGGCACGGGTAACGATGGCCAGACGACTTCTTCGTCGCGTGGCGCCGGTGGCTCCGGTGGCCAGGGCGCATCCGGGCCGTTCGGTATCGGTGGCGGCGCTGGCCGATCCTCTACAGACGCATCGAGCAACGGCGGTTGGGGGACTGCCTCGAACGGCTATGGCTGCGGCGGCGGCGGTGGTGGTG
>DGKN01000086.1:12262-14151 GCA_002387005.1 Propionibacteriaceae bacterium UBA4569 | reverse complement strand
AAGTTGTGGTTCTTGTCGGCGGGACGGATCGCCACCTTCAACGCGACCAGGGCCGCGATCGCGGCGACCAGGTTGACCACTGACTCCGCCGCATCCGACAGCAACCCCACCGAGCCGGTGATCCGCCAGGCGACGGTCTTCAGCGCGATGGTGGCCAAGGCAGCCGCGATGGACAACCAGGCGAACCGGGACAGGTCCATGGGCGTCGAGGGACGAGTGGAGGCGCTCACCGGGCAATTGTGACAGCCTGGTTGGAACGAGCAGGAGTCCGGGGGCGCCGATCCTGCGAGTACCGGAGCTGACCGCCCGACGCCAGACGGCACAGGACTTGGACCCTCGACCCATACGATGTGCCCATGAGGACGATCCGTGAGCCCCTGGACGCACTGTCCGATGTGCTCTGGGACGGTTTGAACGTGCTCGCCCGGCACTGGCCGGCCCTGCTGGGCTGGTTCCTGCTGGGCGCGATCGGACGTCGCGCCTTCCTCTGGTTGGCCGTGTGGACCGCCGGCCACAACCGCACCCTCGGGGTGCTCGTGCTGCCGCTGGCACCCATCTGCGCGCTGCTCAGCCTCGTGATGATGCTGCGCACCACCGCCGACAGCCTGCCCGCCTTCGCCGACCTGGCCCGCCCCTTTGGGCGCAGCGAACGGATCCGCACCCCCCTTGCGGTCGCCGCCGAGGTGCTCGTGCCCTTCCTGGCCGTGTATGCGTCGCAGGGGCTGCTGAAGGCCGACACCCGCCAGTTCATCTTCGCCAATACGGCGGACGAGTGGATGAACCGCGGCTTCGAGGCCGACTTCGGACGATCGTCCATCGGCCCTGGTTGGGTGCTGGCGACGCTCGTCGTCCTCGCCCTGGTGGTCCGCAAGGCGATCGCCGGCTTCGAGTTGGAGCGTCGCCACCTGGGCTGGAGCGCGCTGAACGGCTATGTGGAGACCCTGTGGATGATCACGCTGGGCACCGTGCTGACCACGCGGATCGGCGACATCCGTGACTGGGTGACCTCCCGCGCGGTCGTGGCCGGCGTCGTGGACACCTACCACCGCGTCGTCGACTGGTTGGGTGCCCTCGGCGCTCCGGTCACGAGCGTGATCGGTTGGCTGGGCGACATCCTGTCGTCCATGTCGACGCTGGTCGTGCTGCCGATCGCCTGGCTGGCCATCGGTGCGGCGGTCTACGGCTCGAAGATCCCCGAGGGCGGGCTGTCGGCGGCGGAGCGGCGCACCCAGCAGTTGCGACGCATACCCTCCCCCGTCCGACGGGCCGTTGCGCAGGGCCTGGAGCCGGTCACCACCCCGGTCAAGGAGACCATGACCTCGATCAGCCGGGTGGCCGCCGCCGGCATCTTCCCCATGGTGCTGTTCTGCCTGGTGTTCGTGCTGGCCAATGAGGTCAGCACCGGCGTCGCCTGGCTGGAGCGCTGGCTGGTGGGCCCGCGCGACCCGATGCTGCGCTACTCGCTCACGCCCTATCTGGAGCTGGCCCAGCAGGCTGCCTACTTCGTCGTCTCGATGGCCCTGTTGGCAGCGGCCGTCAACCGCGTCGTCAGCGCGCAGCCTGCGGCCGAGCAACGCCACCCTACCGAGACACCGGCGACCTACGCCTCCAGCGGCAGTACGGCGTAGTCGGGCAGGTCGAACACGACCCGCAGCTCCGCCGGGGTGCGGCCCTCGGGCAGCACGAACAGGAAGTTCACCACCCAGCTCGCGGGGCGGGCCCCGCCCTCGTCCGGCTGCTCCACCCCACCGGCCAGCGGGTCGTAGAGCGGGCCGGGAGCGTCATCGGGCAGGCAGTCGGTGGCAATGTCACCCTCGTCGGCGCCGGGGTGGGCGATCGTCCCGAAGCCAGCGCGGTAGACGGCATCGTGCTGGTCCCGGACGGTCGCA
>DGKN01000086.1:11949-12215 GCA_002387005.1 Propionibacteriaceae bacterium UBA4569 | reverse complement strand
GTCGGAGTCCTTCACCAACACCGTCTGGCGCAGGTGTGCGGTGCCAGCCTCCGCCCGGTGCGCCGCGGTCTGTTCTGCGGGACGATAGATCGTCACCCACCGCCAGGACGATGCGGCCAGCGCCAGCGCGACGAGCGGGACGAGCAGCGCCAGCCACACCCGGTTGCGGTGCAGCCAACTGCCGTGGGCCGGGGTCAGCGCCATCAGCCCACCTCCGCCGACAGGGTCTGGGTCGAGGCGGCAAGCCGGGCCGCACCGGCCTCGTC
>DGKN01000086.1:0-11853 GCA_002387005.1 Propionibacteriaceae bacterium UBA4569 | reverse complement strand
CCTCGGAGGCCGCCAGGCGCAGGGTGGCGCCCGGGAGCGCGTCGGTGGGCACCTCGAAGAAGATCCGGCAGGTTCTCGGCAGGCCGACCTGCGTGACGCCGCAGGCACTGCTCACCGCCCCCCGGGTGTCATAGTGTCGCCCGTCCGCCGCGACCAGCGTCGGGCTCAGGCCGACCGGCTCGGAGACGGCCTCGAACCGCACCACCGCCATCAGGAAGTGGGCGCTGGTGCCAGTCGTGGTTCCCCAGGACTCGACGAAGGCCCCGGCGGCGATCTCGTCGACGGTGACCACCTGGTTGCGCAGCGCCACCTCGTCCCCGATCCGGGCGGGGTGCTCGTAGGGCGCCTCTNNACGCCCAGCGCGGCGAGCACGGCGATGCCGGTTGCGACGGCACGGTCTGAGGCAGCACGACTCACTTCTTGCCCCACATCCCGGATGTCCACTTCTGCAGCGGCAGCGTCAGCTCCTTGGCCGGTTCCGGATCGAGCCACATCATCTGCCCGTCCAGGCTGGAGGCCCGCCAGGTGGCCGTGCGCACGCTCATCCGCAACTCGGTGGGCTTGGCTGCGGTCGGCTTCTGGGTGAAGGTCATCACGAAGGCGGTCGCAACATCGGGCTGCAACATCCCGACGGTCCCCAACCCGGGCATGGTCTTGAGGTCCCAGGTGCGCTCGATGCCCATGTAGGGGCAGCTGGCGGGGTCGGCGTCGGCACCATTGCGGACACAGCCGGGAAGCTCGATCCGCACCAGGTCCGACAGGGTGAGGGGCGCCACGGGCGCGTCCGAGGTGTTGGTGACCGTGCCGCGCACCAGCACCGCGCGGGTGTCGGCCGCCATGAAGTCGGGCGTCGGATCGGCGAACCACGCGTCGGCGATGGTGATGGTGAAGGGTCCTGCCATGATCGCCTCACCGGCCGTCGCCGTGGCGACGGTTGTCTCCGCAGCTCGGACCCGCTGCCAGCCGCCCAGGAGTCCGACCAGCGCGAGCAGGAGGCCGGCCACCAGCACGATCAGCGTGATGGGCGAGGCAACCTCCTCGAACATCTTCACGACCTTCCAGCCTCGCCGGGCGCGCGCGAAGCGCTCATGCTCGGGGGCTTGGTTGGTCATGCGCCCAGCCTAGGGGTGCCAGGGGTCGCCCGGAATGGCGGCTGTCGCCGCCCCTCCCGCAGCCTCGCTAGACTCCTCGGGCACGCCCCTATAGCTCAGCTGGCAGAGCAGTGGACTTTTAATCCATGGGTCCTGGGTTCGATCCCCAGTGGGGGCACCGAGTCAGGAGGTGTTCGCCGTGGAGGGTCCACTGGTCGTCCTCGGGCTGGGCCTGCTGTTGCTCNNCCGTGGCCGCCCTGCGTGACCGGCAGACCCGCCTGGCCGCCGAACGGACGATGGCCGCGGCGCCCGAGCGCGCCCGTCTGGAGGATGCTCCGACGCCCTCCTATGTCACCCCTCCCGATGCCGACGCGCCCCGCGAGCTCCCGGAGCTGTCCGACGAGCAGCTCGCCGCCTGGCAGAAGGCCCGCACGGGCGGCACCCAGTTCGCCGTCCGCCTGGACGATCAACGCTTTGCCACCTCACCGGGGCGTCTGGGCCTGGCCGATGCGATCGTTGTCGCCGTCGCCGAACCGGTGACCTCCATCCGGGAGTTGCTGCCCTGCTGCACGGCGGCGATCCAGGCGAAGCGTCCGCTGGTGGTGGTGGCCCCCACCATCGGGTCAGACGTCGCGACGACGCTGGCTGTCAACCTCTATCGCGACACCCTCACTGCTGCCGTGCTCATCGGCGAGGCGGACGCATGCGCCCGTCTCGCGCAGGCTGTCGGCGGACGCGCGGTGACCCGCGCCGAGCTCCAGTCGGGGCTCTCGTGCCAGCTCTTCGCCGGCTCTGCGGCATGCATTGTTGCCGACGCCGACGGCACCGCCGTCACCGAAGCCTGAGCCGACTGCAACCTGGGCCGAATGCATCCCTGCACCAGAGCAACCCTGAACCTCAACTTCTGCTTCAGACGCGTCTGAGAGTCCTTCAGACTGCTCCCAGATTGGGTTCAACCCACACGAACAGAACCGAACACGCGAGGCCGTCTGCCCAGACCCTCCTAGCCAGACGACGATCCTTGTCAGCGCGAAATCGAAGGACACCTCTGTAGTTACGTGGAGGTGCTTCGTGCGCGGGCCGTGATCGCAGCCGCGCTGTCAGGGGACTCGAGGTGGTGTCCGTTTCCGCGATCGCCCTACAGTCCCCGACGACCGAGGGGTCGGGATGTCCTGTGGGTGTGGGGAAGCACCAGGGGGGGCAGGCATCCCGTCCTCTCCCATTCAGCTGAAGCGGCTGGGGAAGAGCCGCGGAAGGAAGTACTCGTGGACGTTCTGCATACCCTCAGGAGCGTCGCGGCCTCGGCCGCGCTCGCCGGCATGGCCGTCGGCGGCACCCAGCTGGTTGCCGCCCCGCTCGCCCAGGCCAAGTTCGCCATCCTCTCAACCACTGCCACGGTCAACCTGAGGCAGTCCCCCAGCACTTCCGCGTCCGTGCTCACCGTCGTGCAGCGTGGCACGCAGGTGACCCAGACCGGCAACACGGCAAATGGCTGGACGCCCGTGCGGGTGGGCACCCGAACCGGCTGGATCTACTCCAGCTATCTCGCCACCGTCACGTCCACCACCGCTGTCCCCACGGGTCCGTCGTCAGGCACCAACACCGCCACGGTCACTGAGTCGGTGAACCTGCGCACCGGCCCCGGGACGAACTACGCCGTCGTCCGGGTGCTGCGCAAGGGGACGACGATCACGCTCACCGGGGTCAAGCGCGCCGACTGGGTGCAGGTGAACGACGCCGGCAAGCTGCGCTGGGTCCACAAGGGCCTGATCACCACCAAAACCAGCAGCACGACCGGGTCGCCCGCTGCCTCCACGGGCAGCCCGGCGACGAATGCCGTCGCGACGTCGAGGGCGCGCGCCAGCACCGCGCTGATGATCCGCACGTCGAGCGATGACACCTTCACCAGCCTCGGCGACATCCCCACCGGAACGATCCTGGAGCTGACCGGCGTGAAGCAGAACGGCGTCGCGCAGGTCATCTGGCAGGGCCATCTGCGCTGGGTGAACGCGAACTTCCTGGTGCCGATCAGCTCGTCCACCTCTGTCACGACCCCCGCCGCCCCGGTCACCACCGGCACTCGCTACGCCAGCGTCGCGTTGGACATTCGCACCGCCTCCGGCAGTGACGCCCGCACGCTGGCCGAGGTTCCGGCCGGGACCAAGCTGGCGATCACCGGCGTGGTCCGGAACGGACGCGCGCAGATCGTGTACAACGGCGCCGTGCGATGGGTCACCGCCCGCTACCTCTCGCTGGTCGCCCCGGCGAGGGTGGTCAAGACCGTCACCACGACCACCGGGACGCTGAACACCGGCGGCTCCGTGGGTCTGGACAGGCTGACCAGCGCCAGCAAGGGGATCGTCGCCGAGGTGCGCGCCAACTACCCGCAGATCACCACCATGTATGGCGTGCGCGCGGATTCGATCCCGGACCATCCCTCGGGCCGCGCGGTGGACATCATGCTGCCCAGCTATCGCTCCAACGGGGCGCTGGGCTGGGCGATCGCCAACCACATGCGCAACAACGCGCGCGCCCTGGGGATCAACTACGTCATCTTCCACCAACACATCTGGTCGGTGGCCCGCAACGGCGAGGGTTGGCGCCTGATGGCCAACCGCGGCGGCGACACGGCCAACCACTACGACCACGTGCACGTGACGGTGAACTGACCCATATCGCTCCCCGAGCCTGCCCAGGGGCACCCCGATAGACTCCTGAGGTGGGCAAACGGATCACCTCGCACGACGTCGCCAGACGTGCCGGCGTATCGCGCAGCGCGGTCTCGCTGGTGCTCAATGGCCGTGCGGAGGGTGCGATCTCGGCGCAGAACCAGGAGGCGGTGCTGCGCGCCGTCAACGAGTTGGGTTACCGCCCCAACACCGTCGCCCGAAGCTTGCGCAATGCCTCCACCCACACGATTGGCGTGGTGACCGACTCGATCCTGTCCACAGGTTTTGGCGGCGACATGGTCAACGAGGCCACCCGGGCCGCCGCGGCGCGCGGCTACCTGCTGCTCGTCGTCGACTGCGACCGCAACCCCGTGCGCGAGCAGGAGGCCGTCCAGGTGCTGAAGTCGCGGCAGTGCGACGGGCTGATGTTGGCAGCCGAACACCTGCGCGAGTGGCAGCCCCCGCCCGGTTTCGCGGACGAGAAGTGCCTGCTGCTGGATGCAGTCGACCCCTCCGGCCAGGTGCCGGGCGTGGTGAGCGACGAGGTGGGCGGTGCGCGTAGCGCGACCGAACTCCTGCTGCACGCGGGCCACCGCGAGATCGCCTACCTGACGGGCGAGTCGCACTACCTGGCCGCCGGCATGCGCGTCCAGGGCCACACCAAGGCGTTGGCCGCGGCGGGGCTGGGGCCCCAGCTGGTGGAGTGCGGCTGGGACATCTCCGACGGCCTGCGCGTCGGCCTGCGGTTACTTGACTCCCCCGATCGTCCGACGGCGGTGCTGTGCGCCAACGATCGTGTCGCGGCAGGTGTCTTCCTGGCCGCTGCGAGGCTCGGCCTGTCGATCCCGGACGAACTCTCGGTGGTCGGCTACGACAACGACCGCAATGTCGCGCCCCACCTGGGTCTGACCACGATCAGCCTCCCGCATCGCGCGATGGGAGCCCGGGCGATCGAGGTGCTGCTCGACGTGATGGCGGGAAGGGCAGTGGAGTCGACCAGATTGCTGGTCGACTCCCCCGTCGTGGAGCGCGCGTCCGTCGCTCCCCCATCCCGCTGAGCCGCCGCCCCGTTCCAATGGCCCCCTCAGCGGTCCTGATCTGTCAGCGGATGGCCTGCACCGTCCCCGCACCCTCCAGCCGCCAAGTCGACCCGGCGGCGGGATAGATGCGCGTCGTGTGGGTGGTGCCGTCCGCGCGATAGACCTCGACCAATGATCCGTCCACCAGCACCGACGCGGCGCCCGGAAGCTCGACGCGGTCATTGCCGTCCGCGCCGTCGCAGACCAGAACCGCGGGCCCGGACGTGGTCACGAGCACGCAGGTGTCCTCGGCCGCTGACCAAGGTGAACCCAGCTCCTCCTGGGCGTGGCTCGCGAACTCCGGAGCCAGGGTGGCGGTGAGCTGGCCGTCGACGACGTGCAACTCGCGGGGCGCGGTGAGCACGCCGGCCCAGCCGTGCTCGTCCAGCCATTCCTCGTCGCGCTGCAGTTCCCACGACCACCCCCACATCAGGATCCGGTCGTCGTCCACCAGCGCCTGCGGGGCGTAGAAGGCGGGACCATCGTCGAGGACGCCGCCATTGCTCGGCACGAAGCGCGGGTGGTCCCCCGTGGTGTCCATCTCACCGACCAGCCACCGGACGCCGGCCAGCGTCCCCCGCCCGTCGACGGCCTGCCACAGCGACACCAGCACCACCCAGCGCCCGTCCAGCTGGAAGACATTCGGGCACTCCCAGATGTCGGCCGGGGCCACACTGGCCGCGATCTCGTCGTCGTGGCTGAGCAACGGGCCGAGCAGTTCCCAGCTCGTCAGGTCGGTCGCGTCGTAGAGCAGCAACGAGGCGGGGGTGTTCAGCCCACCGTGGCCTTGGACGATGTAGCGCCGACCGTCGATCCAGACGACGAAGGGGTCCCGCGTCTGAGCGTCCTCGGCACCCGTCCGCGGCGCGCTGGGCACCTTGGCAGGCGTCCAGCTCGACAGCGTGGCATCACCGGTGGCGATGGCGCCCACGGCATCCTCGGGGGTGTTGGGAACGGCGGTGTAACAGAGCGTCGGGGTGCCGTCGTCGATCGTGCANNCGCAGCGCGACGGGCTCCTCGCGCCAGGCGAACAGGTCGTCGGAAATGACGTGCCCCCAGGCGATCTCCCCGTGCCGTGGCTGGTCGGCACGGTACTGGAAGAAGACGTGCCAGCGGCCGTCGACGTGGGCCAGACCGTTCGGATCGTTGATCCACCCCGTCCGGGGACGGATGTGGTGCAGCGGGCGGCAGACGTCGGTCACTTCACACTTCCTGCGGTCAACCCCTCGCGCAGCGGACGCTGCCCGAAGATGAAGACGATCAGCGCGGGAATCATCGACAGAACGACACCGGCCAACACGGTGGACATGCTGCCGGTGCCGAGCTGGCCCTGCAGGCTCACCAGGCCGAGCGGGAGGGTGAAGTTCTGCTCGCTGATGGTCATGATCAGGGGGCGGAAGAACTCATTCCAGATGCCGTTGAAGGCGAGGATGCCGACGATGGCCAGGCCGGGCGTTGCCAGCGGGAGGTAGATCTTCCAGAAGACCCGCCACGGGCTGGCGCCGTCGATCTGGGCGGCTTCGGCGAGGCTTTCGGGGATGTTCATGAAGTACTGGCGCATCAAGAAGGTGCCGAAGGCGGTGGGCAGCGCAGGCAGGATCAGGGCGAGCAGCGTGTCCGACAGGCCCATGCCACGAATCAGCATGAAGACCGGGACGATCGTCACCTGCATCGGGATCATCATCGTGGCCAGGATCAGGCCGAACAGCCACTCACGTCCCTTGAACGACAGCCGGGCGAAGGCGTAGCCGGCCAGCGCCGCGGTGAACATCTGACCGACGGCCGACAGGCCGGTGACCAGGATCGAGTTCCAGAACAGTCGCCAGACGTCAACCTTGGTGAACACGTCCTTGAAGGCGGCCATGCTGAGGGTGTGGTGACCTGACTCGTCGACCGGGGTGAACGCCACCCACAGGGTCCAGACCACCGGGCCGAGGGTGAGGAAGAGCGCGACGAGCAGGATGAGCGCCTTGCCGAGCAGCGCGAGCAGGCCCTCACGGCCGAGCCGGCTGCGCACAGCGGGGGTGGAATCGATGCCCGTGGGCTTGGTGCCGGTGGGCGTCGTGCCCGGGGGCGTGGTGGTGGCAGCCGTGCTGCTGGGAGCGATGGATGACATGGCAGGCCTCACATGTAGAAGACGAAGCGCTTGGACAAGTGGAACTGGAGCCAGGTGATCAGCATGATGATCACCATCAGCACGACGCCGATCGCGGCGGCCAGGCCGAAGTGCAGCTCCTGGAAGGCCGACTGGTAGATCACCATGACGGCGGTGCGGGTCGAGTCGCCGGGCCCGCCGCGGGTGAGGACGTAGGGCTGGTCGAAGATCTGCAGCGCGGAGATGATCGCCATGACGGTCGCGACCAGCATGGTCGGGCTGACCAGGGGCAGTGTGATCTGGCGGAAGCGCGCCCAGGCCCCGGCGCCGTCGATGCTGGTGGCCTCGTAGATCTCCGGCGGGATGGCGGCCAGGCCGCCGATGAACAGCAGGAAGGTGAAGCCGAAGTTCTGCCAGACGTAGACCAATACCGTGACGACCATCGCGCCGTGGGCGCTGGTGAGCCAGTGCACGGGCGCGATGCCGACCAGTGCGAGCACCTTGTTGACGGTGCCGAAATCCTCGTTGAACAGGTAGGACATGATCAGCGACACCGAGGCCGCTGACAGGATGAGCGGGAAGAAGAAGACCGAGCGGAAGAANNGCACGGCGAGCAGCATCGCGACCGCGATCTGCAAGGTGACAGCCACGATCACGAAGCCGAAGGTGTTGAGGAAGCTGACCCGCACGGTGGGCGAGCTGGCGAGCTGGGCGAAGTTCTTGCCGCCCGCGAACTTCGGCGTGCTGATGATGTCCCAGTCGAAGAAGGCCAGGACGATCGAGCCGATCATCGGGATGAAGGTGAACAGGCCCAGCCCGATCACGGTCGGGGCGAGCAGGAGGGCGGCCAGCCGACCCTCGCGGCGACGCGCTGGGGCGTGTGAGACGGGGATGACGGTCTCGGTGGTGGTGGCATTGGGGGCCACGGGAGCTGCGGTCATGTCAGTTTCCTCCCAGCGCGAGTTCGAGGTCGCGCTGCAGCGTGCCGAGCGCAGTCTTGACGTGGGCCCGGCTGCCGGTGACGGCGCCGAGCACGTTCTTGATCAGGGCGGTCTCGACCGCGGCCTCCTGCGGCGGGGCCGGAACCGGCGCCGTCGTGGGGAAGCGGTCGAGGGTGTCGTAGAAGTACTCCCAGTGCTTCGGGCCGGTGCCGGAGTAGAGCTCCGTGTTGTGCGAGCGACGCGCCGAGTTGGAGTCCGGGTTCTTCTGGGCGATCTTCATGCCGTCCTTGCTGACGCAGAACTTCAGCCACTCCCAGGCGGCGTCCTTGCGCTTGGACGCGCGCATGATCGCGTAGCCGGCAGTGCCGAACTGATGTTGCTGCGTGCGGTGCTTGGGGAAGAAGGCGACGTCGTAGTCGTCCTTGGTCATGCCGGCCTCGCTGAGGCCGTGCACCCAGTAGCCGCCCGATGGGGTCATCCCGATCACGCCGGAGCCGAAGCGGCTGACCAGTTCGTTGCCGCCGCCCTGCACCGGGNNACTGCACCGGGGACGATCCGAGGTCCTCGGCCACGAGCTGCTGCAGGAACTCGAAGCTCTCCAGCACCTTGTCGTCGGTCGCATTGGGCTGGGCCCACTTGTAGCCACCGGAGCGTCCCGTCTGGCCGGGGTAGAAGCTGTTCCACAGCCACTCCCCACCGCTGAAGCGTTCCGGCTTCAGGAAGGAGGTGTCGTTGGAGTACAGCCACGGCACCACGCCGCCCCACAGGCGGTTGGTCCAGAAGAAGGGACGGAAGGTGCCGGTGGAGGCCTTCTTCATCAGGCGCAGGGAGTTCTGGAAGTCGTCCCAGGTCCAGTCGGCGGCGGGCGCCTCGAGGCCGGCGCGATTGAAGGCCTTCTCGGAGTAGTACATGTTGGCGGCGTTCCAGCTGAGCGGCAGCTGGAAGAGGTGGCCCTGGTACATGAAGGCCTCGATCAACGAGGGGTGCACGTCGTCGAAGAACTCCTGCATCTCGGCCTTGTCGCGGGTGACGAACTCGTCCAGCGGATGGGCCAGGCGGTCGGCGAAGAGCTGGGTGCCCTCGGTGGCGACCATGACCACGTCCGGCGGGGTGCCGGCGGCGACCAGGGTGAGGATCTTGGCGAAGAAGTCGCTCCAGTCCGTGCCCTGGATCGGGACGATCCGGACGTGGATGTCAGGGTGGACCTTCTTGAACGCGTCCACCAGTCCCTGGTTGGACGCAGCGTCCTGCGCGGTGCCATTGATGGCCACATTGAGTTCATCGGCGCCCCGGCCCGGGATGTCCACGCCGGTCAACCGCTTCCACGACAAGACGGTGCCCAGCGCACCGGCTCCGCCGACGCCGAGCATCGCCCGGCGAGTCAGATCTGCCATTCACGGCCTCCTCGGTGAGTACCTAACACGTGTTAGGTTGACACAGGGACGGAGGCAACGCAAGAGCTGTAGCCACCATTCGTCACGGACATGGGCACCCCAGCCATGACTGCCCAGGGATCGGGTTTGGCCCCCCACCCCCGCTGCCACTACCATCGACAGGCACAGGTCCCCATCGTTTAGCGGCCTAGGACACCGCCCTTTCAAGGCGGCAGCGCGGGTTCGAATCCCGTTGGGGATACAACACAGAAGAGGCCCCTGACAAGCAGAGATGCTAGCTCAGGGGCTTCTTCGTTCCGCCGGTCTCACGCCCGCGGTACGCATTTGGTACGCATCACCCTCGCGGCGACGGGGCTCATTCACCACTGATCCAGCGGTCGTTGTCCCAGATTCGAGCAGCCTTGGGTTGTGATTCCCAGCCAACCACTTCAAAGCTTCTGCCCTGCTCCCCTAGGGGAAGCCGTAGGCGTCTGTCATCGACCAACACGGGGAGCCAGATGTTGAACGACCAGAGACCTGGCGCAGTAGCGGAGACCCGGATGGCCAGCTTCTCCACCTCACCAGCTTTCAACGAGCGGGCCCACGCAGACGACCCTACGGGACCGTCGTTGTCGCACAACACCCCCGCTTCCGGGTGACCGTCCAGCTCCACATCAAATCCGATTGGATGGACCGCCGCTCCCCCCACAGGACGCGTGACCCTAACCGCGCCCACGGGGGTCGTGCCGATCTCCAACACCTCAACTACGGGTGCCTCCATCACGACGGTTGCCTGGCTGTGGGCAACCACAGTGACTGCAAGGACGGTCGTGCCCACATCCCAGCCGCCTTGTTCGTGCACCCAGGTCTTGAAGCCGCCCCGGGTTCGAGGAGGTTGTCCGACAGGGGCCTTAGGTAGAAGGTATTCACCCCCCACCCAGTTCGGATACCCGGCGTAGATCACGTCAAGATCCGAGTCCACCGTTAAGTCAACGGGAGACTTCTCCAAGTGGCGCCGGCCAGCTACGCCAATCGCGTGATTCACGGGGGCCAGCCAACTCTTGGCAGACCCCGCCACGGCCGAAACGACACCGCCCGCAACCGCCCCGGCTACTCCACCCACGATGGCAGCAACGAGTTCCGCGTTCATGGCATCAGGGTAGTGAAGCAAGAGCCCGCTAGTTTCCCAGAAGCGCATCGAGACGGTTGACCGCCTCGTCCGCCCCGTCCGCAAACAAGCCGCCGTAACGCGTCAGGGTGAATGCGACCGAGTTGTGTCCCGCCCACTCCGACACCTCGCGCACGTTGCAACCGGCCGCCACGAACGAATGCCGCAGGCCGTGGAAGGTGAAGCCTTCCAGACCAGCGCTCACCACGGCCGGATGCCAGACGTGCCGTCCGAAGGTGCCCCGGAACATCGGCCCGTCATGCGAGCCGGTGAACAGCAAATCATTAGGTCCCAGGCCCACGAACGCGTCAAGATGGGCCTCTAGCCGACGCATCACTGAGCGAGCCACGGGCACCGTGCGCTTCGAGCGGCGCGTCTTCGGCTCCTGGCCCAGGTGCACCTCCCCATGCACCTCGATCGCCGTGTGCTCCACGACGATCCGCGAACGCGTCACGTCGACATGTGAGCGCGTGAGGCCGACCGCCTCGCCCCACCGCAGACCGGCATAGCCGCCCACCAGCACCAGCGCCTTGTACTTCTCGGGCATCGCATCCACCAACCGCTCCAGCTCCCGCTGCGTCAGGAACCGGGGAGTCTTCGCACGCTCGGTCGGCAGGCTCACCCGCACGGCCGCATTGAACGACAGCCGCCGGTCGTCGACACAGCCTGGAGGCACTGGCGCAGCGCAAAGACAGCCTTGCGAACCGTCGCCGGGGACAGGTCCGACGCCAGCATGTCCTGCACCCAGGCGGCGACCATCGCGCTCGAGATCCGCTTGAGCGGGACATCGCCGAATGCCGGAAGCACCTGCTTCTTCATCGTGGTCTCAAGCCGCGCCTTGGTCGTCGGACGCAGGTCGTGACGCGTCTGCACCCACGGCTCCGCCCACTCACGAAACGGCATATCACCACGGCGAGGATCCAGCCACCGCCCCTCGTTCAGCTGCATCTCGATCTCAGCGCGACGACGTTCCGCATCGAGCGCACGCCGGAAGAACTCGGAATGCTCACGGCCGGCGGCATCCCGGTACCGCACCCGGAATCGCAGGATGGTCCGCACCCGGCCAGCGGCATCCACCCNNCGACGCTCGATGCGGTCGACGTAGGCCATGTCAGGCCGCCTTCGGGACGTCGGCGTGATCCTCCAGCCACTTGTTCACGTCCGAAAGCCGGTAGCGGACGTGACGGCCCAGCTTGTAGCCGCGCGGACCTTCACCGCGATAGCGCCAGGCGTAGATGGTCGGGACGGGGACGCCGAGCATGCGAGACAAGGCCTCGATGGTCAGCAGGGTTTCGACAGTGACGGACGTGGACTCGGACATGTCAGCTCTCCTTTGAGTGGGGGTGGGTGGTTGCGGCCTTCCATTGCGCATACTCGCGGGCGCGTGCCGCGGCAGCGATGGCGAGGGCTTCGTCTGCGGTGGTGTCCCAGCCGGTG
>DGKN01000035.1:427-4755 GCA_002387005.1 Propionibacteriaceae bacterium UBA4569 | reverse complement strand
CGATGACTGAAACCCACCCGGCCTGATCTGGCCCCACTGGCGACTCGCCGGGGTGGTTGTGACGGTTTGATCTGGCCCCACCCCAGCCTTGCTCACATCAGAGCACTCGAGGGATCGGGGTTGGGATGGGATCACGTGTGGAGTTGTTCGCTGCGATACGTCGGGACGCGCGGGTCGAGGAGATCTCGATCCGCGAACTGGCCCGCCGTCACGGGGTGCACCGGCGCACCGTAAGGCACGCGCTGGCATCAGCGGAGCCGGCACCACGGAAGGCACCGACACGGTCGGCACCGCGGTTGGACCCGTTCAAGGACGCCATCGACGGCATGCTCCGCGCGGATCTGGACGCGCCGAGGAAGCAACGGCATACCGCGACCCGGATCCTCGCTCGCCTCGTCGACGAGCAGGCCGCGACCGGTCTGTCGTACTCGACCGTGCGGGACTACGTGCGGGTCCGGCGGGCACAGATCGACCTCGAGGGCGGACGCCGCCTTGAGGCGTTCATCGCCCAACACCACGGCCCGGGTGAGGAGGCCGAGGTCGACTTCGGTGAGGTCTGGGTCGTCTTGGGCGGGGTGAGGACCAAGTGCTACATGTTCGTCCTGTGGCTCTCCCACTCCGGGAAGGCGATCCACCGTGTGTACCCCACCCAGGCGCAGGAAGCGTTCCTCCAAGGGCATATTGAGGCGTTCGACGCGATCGGCGGGATCCCCACGAAGCACATCAAGTACGACAACCTCACCTCCGCAGTCACGGCCGTCATCCACGGACCGGGCCGTGCCCGCAACGAGAACGACCGGTGGGTGCTGTTCCGGTCGCACTACGGCTTTGACGCGTTCTACTGCCAGTCCGGCATCGAGGGCGCCCATGAGAAGGGCGGCGTCGAGGGCGCGGTCGGGTGGTTCCGCCGCAACCACCTGGTCCCCATGCCTGAGGTCGATTCGCTTGACCAGCTGAACGAGCAGATCAAGGCGTGGGAGGCCGCCGACGAGGACCGGCGGATCAGTGGTCGCCTGAACACGATCGGGCACGACTTCACCGCCGAACAACCCCTGCTCAGGCCGCTGCCGATGGAGGTGTTCGAACCGGGACTGGTGCTGAACCCTCGCGTGGACCGGTCCTCGATGATCAGTGTGCGGATGGTGAAGTACTCCGTCCCGGCGCACCTGATCGGTCGCCGCGTGCGCGTCAGCCTGCGCGCGACCGAGGTGGTCGTGTTCGAGGGCCGCACCGTGGTGGCTATGCACCCACGGGTCGTGGCCCGGGGCACCAGCCGGGTCGTCCTGGATCACTACCTAGAGGTGTTGCGGTTCAAGCCCGGCGCCCTTCCCGGATCTACTGCTCTGGCGCAAGCCCGCGCTGCAGGGGTGTTCACCTCGGCGCATGAGGCGTTCTGGGCGGCCAGCCGGAAGGTCAACGGCGACGCTGACGGCACGCGTGAGCTCGTCGACGTCCTGCTGCTCCACCGCTCCCTCACAGCCGAGCAGGTCACCGCCGGGATCGCCGCCGCCCTGACCGTGGGCGCGGTGTCCGCGGACGTCGTCGCGGTCGAAGCCCGCCGACACACCCCCGACACCACCACGGCGACGGGTGGGGCCAGCTCTGACCGTCATCACGTTGCTCGAGGCGATACGCGCGAGCAACGCGTTGTCAGTCTGACCCAACGCCGCCTGACCGACCCTGCCGCAGTGATCGCCGGTCTCCCACCCGATACCCGGCCGATCCCGTCCGTGGTCGCCTACGACGAACTGCTCCCACGACGACGCACCACCACCCCTCCCACCCCTGATGTGAAAGCGAGCACCAGCTGATGAGCCCGACACCGGTGGCCACCCCGGTCAGTCCAACGTTGCGCCGCCGGCGTGGGATGACCGAAGAGGCCGCGATCGCCGCGGTCGACCAGGCCTGCCGCCGACTTCGGTTACCCACGATCCGGGCCCTGGTCGACGAGGCCCTGTCGGTGGCGAAGAAGGAGCAGCTGACCTACCAAGGCTTCCTGGCCGAGCTGCTGCTGGCCGAGGTCGACGACCGGGACCGACGCTCGTCGGTGCGCCGGGTCAAGGCGGCCGGGTTCCCGCGGGACAAGTGGCTCGGGGACTTCGACTTCGACGCCAACACCGCGATCAACCCCGCGACCGTGCACGAACTCGGCAAGGGCGACTGGATCCGCCGAGGCGACCCGCTGTGCCTGATCGGGGACTCCGGCACCGGCAAGTCCCACTTGCTCATCGCCCTGGGGACGGCGGCCGCCGAGCAGGGGTACCGGGTTCGGTACACACTGGCCACCAAGCTCGTGAACGAGCTCGTCGAAGCCGTCGACGACAAACAGCTCGCCAAGACCATCGCCCGCTATGGCCGGGTCGACCTGCTCATGATCGACGAGCTCGGCTACATGGAACTCGACCGCCGCGGCGCCGAACTTCTCTTCCAGGTCCTCACCGAACGCGAAGAGAAGAACTCCATCGCGATCGCCTCGAACCAGTCGTTCTCCGGGTGGACCGACACCTTCACCGACCCCCGCCTGTGCGCCGCGATCGTGGACCGGCTCACCTACAACGGCACCATCATCGAAACCGGCACCCCCTCCTACCGGCTCGCCCACGCCCGGGCCAACGTTGTCGTATGACCGTGCGGCTCTATGGGCGGGCATCGCTCGATGCTTCTCCTCGCGGACTTGACCCAGGCGGCTCATTCCCTATTATCTGATCATGCGCTCAGATGACATGGTTGTTGGGTTGGATGGCTGTTCGGTCCACTGCGTTCACCCGGAGAAGGTCCAGCTCGTGCTGGATGCCACGCTCCCGGCAGATGAGCTGGCGCGGGCGGCGAGCATGTTCAAGCTCCTCGGCGACCCGACCCGGGCGCGGTTGCTGTTCGCGCTTCTCGAGGCCGGTGAGCTGTGCGTGTGCGACCTGGCCGCCGCGACCGGTGTGCAGGAGGTGACGGTGTCGCAGTCGTTGCGGATGCTGCGCGCCTCCGCGGTGGTGACCGGTCGCCGGCAGGGCAGGTTGGTGTTCTACCGGCTCGCGGACGCCCACGTGCGGATGCTGCTGGACCTGACCAGGGAGCACATCGCCCACGACCAAGCAGCCGGCATCGCGTCAGCCCAGGCGATCCGGTGAGCGACGGACACGGCCACGGAAGCGCGGGCGGGGCGCATCGGTGGCGGCTGCGGTTGGCGTTCATCCTCGTCGCCGGCTACTTCGTCGTCGAGCTGGTGGCAGGTCTGCTGTCAGGGTCATTGGCGCTGCTCTCCGATGCCGGGCACATGGCCGCCGACGTGGTCGCGCTCGGTGCGGCGTTGGTGGCCACCCGGATCGCCTCTCGCCCGGACAGCACCGGTCGTCGCACGTTCGGGTCCTACCGTGCCGAGGTGTTCGCCTCCGGCCTGGCTGTCCTGTTGATGCTCGGGGTCTCGGTCTACATCGCGGTGGAGGCCATCGGGCGCATCGGCGCCACGGCGGAGATCGCCTCGGGGCCGATGCTGATCGTCGGCGGCATCGGCCTGGTGGTCAACATCATCGCCCTGCTGCTGTTGCGCGGCGGGGCCAGCGACAGCCTGAACGTCAAGGGCGCCTACCTCGAGGTCGTCGCCGACACCGTCGGCTCTGTTGGCGTCATCGTCGCCGGGGTCATGGTGGCCGCGACCGGAAACGCGTGGTGGGACACCGGCATCGCCTTGGCCATCGCCATCTTCGTCGCCGTCCGCGCGATCATCCTGGGCCGGGAGGTCCTCACGGTCCTGGGGCAGCACGCGCCCGCGGACATGGCACCGGACGACGTCGAAGCCGCCTTGGCAGCCGTCCCGGGTGTGAGCAACGTGCATGACCTGCACGTGTGGACCCTCACCTCGGGGATGAACGTGGCCACCGCCCACCTGATGACCAGTGAGGGCGCGGACGCGCACGCCGTCCTGGACAGCGCCCGAACGGTCATGCTCACCAGCTTCGGCGTCGAGCACGCCACCCTCCAGGTCGAACCCAACACCCACACCGGATGCAAGGAGGTCACCTGGTGACCACATGGACCGCCCTGACCACCCCCGAACGGCGCGCGACCCTGATGCGCCGCGCCCAGCTGCTCGCCGCTGCCTCCGTTGCCTACAACACCGTCGAGGCCGTCATCGCGATCACCGCCGGGAATATCGCCGGCTCCTCCGCGCTGGTCGGGTTCGGCCTGGACTCCCTGGTCGAGGTGTCCTCCGGGCTGGTGATCCTGTGGCAGTTCCGCCACCGCCTGCCAGAGAGCCGGGAACGCGCGGCGCAGCGCCTCATCGCCATCTCGTTCTTCGCCCTGGCCGCCTACCTCACCGTCGAGGCCGGGCACGC
>DGKN01000035.1:0-232 GCA_002387005.1 Propionibacteriaceae bacterium UBA4569 | reverse complement strand
CTCTCTGCCATGGGGGCCGGTGCTGACACCGACACCACGACCTCAGCCTCGCAATGCGCCGCGGATGACTGCTGCACCACCTCGACGAGCGGCGTCGACCAGGCAGCGGACCGACAGGCGGCACCCACCCCCGTGACCCTCGCCCGGCGCGAGGACCACTCGTGAGCCGCCGCATGCCAGCCCAGATCCGTGCGGCGTTCGCCGCCGAGCTGCGCCACGCCCGCACGGCCAC
>DGKN01000074.1 GCA_002387005.1 Propionibacteriaceae bacterium UBA4569 | reverse complement strand
TCGCCACATGAGGGGTGGTGTCCCGGACGGCCAGCCAGACCAGCAACCCGACCAGCGGTCCCGCGGTGAACCCGAACCACATCGGCCAGCTGGCCGAGGCTGCGGTCGCCGAATCGAGGCCGCGCTGGGCATACAGGCCTCCGAAGAACAGCGCGGACAGGAAGACCGCCAAACCGGCCGTGACCGGCCCCATCGCGCGCAACTGTCGCATCCCCGCACCCAGGCCGAACATCAGCAACGGCATCCCGAGGCAGAACAGCAGGCCGAACACCAGCTGGCTGTTCAGGGAGCCGAACCCGTCAGGGCGTCCGTCGGCTCCCCAGTGCCGGGCCACGGGGTCCGGCAGCTCACCGCGCACCGACCACACCAGCCCGAAACCGGCGAGGCTGGCGGCCAGCACCACGACCAGGGGAATCCAGATCACCCGCGCCACAGTGCCCTCACGGTCGACTCCCCGCGATGAGGACGAGATGTTCATGCGACTCTCACTTCCGGTCATTGAGGAGGGTGATGATCTGGGGTCGGGACAGACCAAGGCGTCGGCCCTGTGACAGCAGCTCGTCGGCGAGGCGGTGCAGCTGGACCAGACCCGGCTCGTCGGCGATCACGACGGCACCCCGCCCGCGCCGCAGTTCGATCAGGCCCTCGTCCCGAAGTTCCTGGTAGGCGCGCAGCACCGTGTGCAGGTTGACGTCGAGGCTGGTGGCGAGCTCCTTGGCTGCGGGCAGCCGCTCCCCTCGTCCCAGCTCCCCGCCCGCGATGCCGCGGCGCACCTGGCCGGCCAGCTGCTCGAAGAGCGGCTGACGCGAGGAGGGATCCACCTGCCACAACATAGTTCTATTGTCACTAGAACAACACACACTTGCAAGGGGGGCCGCCGGACCTGCGCAGGGTTGGTTTGAACCGACTGTGGTTCAAACCAACCCAGTTTCGCCCAGACCATTAGGGTCGGCACATGGAGACCGTCGACTGGGCCACAGGCCGCTGGACCACCCCACCCGTGCGCAGTGAGCAGACCCCCGATGGGCTGCTTGTCGAGGCAAAGGAGGGCTCGGACGCCTGGCGGACGACCTCCTATGGCTTCATTCACGACGACGAACACGCCCTGATCGCACCGTTGGGCCGCGAGCAGGCGATCGAGGTGGACTTCTGGGCCCGGTTCAGCCAGCAGTTCGACCAGGCCGGCGTCTTCCTGCGCGTTGACGAGAGCCACTGGGTCAAGGCCGGGGTCGAATTCGCTGACGGTACCCCGCAGCTCGGGGCGGTGGTCACCGACCTGAGGTCGGACTGGTCGGTGGCACCCGTGCCGGACTGGGGCGGGCGTCTGGTCACCATCCGCGCCTCCCGCAGCGGGGACGCGATCACGGTGCGCGCCCGCGTCGAGGGCGAGGACTTCCGGCTGGTGCGGTTGATCCCAATGAGCCCCGACGTCGAACTGGAGGCCGGACCCTTCACCTGCTCCCCCACCCGCGCCGGGCTCGAGGTGCTGTTCACCGGCTGGCGCCTCACCGAACCGGACGCCTCACTGCACCCCTGACCACGACCGAAGCTCCTGGTCTCGGCGAGACCGGACGAGCAGCGCTCGGCGGAGCCAGCAAGCCAGATGCGTGGAACACGGTCAAGGACACACCAAATGCGAGCATCAGCGATCATCCGTCCGAGGTCGAGAACTCGACGCCGGCACAGACCGAGACCATCTACCAGTCGGCCTCCGACGCCTGACTCTTCACGCCCCGCGCCGATGCATCACGACGAACGCGAGCCCGCCCCGGAAGAATCCGGGGCGGGCTCATTTCGTACGCGTTCGCTTCGGCCGATCAGCGCTCGGCGGTGCCCTCGACGTAGTCGCTGTCGTTCGGCTTGACCCAGCTCATCAGCTTGCGCAGCTCGCGTCCGGTGGACTCGATCTGGTGCTTCTCGCCCTGCTCGCGCAGCTTCTTGAATTCGGGAGCGCCAGCGTCCTGGTCGTCGATGAAGCGCTTCGCGAAGGCACCGCTCTGGATGTCGGCCAGGACGGCCTTCATGTTCTCCTTCACGTGCGGGTCGATGACGCGCGGGCCGGAGACGTAGTCACCGAACTCGGCGGTGTCGGAGATGCTCCAGCGCTGCTTGGCGATGCCGCCCTCGATCATCAGGTCGACGATCAGCTTCAGCTCGTGCAGGCACTCGAAGTAGGCGACCTCCGGCTGGTAACCAGCCTCGACCAGCGTCTCGAAGCCGTACATCACCAGCTGCGAGGCGCCGCCACACAGCACGGCCTGCTCGCCGAACAGGTCGGTCTCGGTCTCCTCGGTGAAGGTGGTCTCGATGCCACCCGCGCGCAAGCCACCGATCGCCTTGGCGTAGCTCAGGGCCAGCGGCCAGGCGTTGCCGGTCGCGTCCTTCTCGACGGCGACGATCACCGGGACACCACGACCGTCGGCGTACTCGCGACGCACCAGGTGGCCGGGGCCCTTGGGGGCGACCATGCACACGTCCACGCCCTCGGGCGGGGTGATGTAGCCGAAGCGGATGTTGAAGCCGTGCGCGAAGAAGAGCGCGTCACCGGGAACGAGCGAGGGCTCGATCTCCTCCGCGTACAGCTTCCGCTGGTGCTGGTCGGGGGCCAGGATCATCATCAGGTCGGCCTCCTCGACCGCCTCGGCCACCGTGAGGACGCGCAGGCCCTCGGCCTCGGCCTTCGCCCAGCTCTTGCTGCCCTCACGCAAGCCGACGCGGACGTCGACGCCGGAGTCGCGCAGGTTCAGCGCGTGGGCGTGGCCCTGGGAGCCGTAGCCGATGACGGCGACGCTGCGTCCCTGGATCACGGACAGGTCGGCGTCGTCTTCGTAGAACATCTTGGCCATGGGGTTGTTTCTCCTTGTTTTCTGGAAATCTCGGGGGGTCAGGGACGGGTCTTGTTGGTGATGGTGCGGGCGCCGCGAGCCAGGGCAACCTGCCCCGACTGCACCAGCTCGACCACGCCGAAGGGCTCCAGCATGGTCACCAGCGCGGTCAGCTTCTCCGCACCGCCGGTCGCCTCAACGGTAATGGAATCGGGCGACACGTCGACCGCCTTCCCACGGAAGAGGTTGACGGTGTCGACGATCTGGGACCGGTTCTCCGCATTGGAGCGCACCTTCACCAGGATCAGCTCACGCTGCACCGCATTGTCGAGCTCGACGATCTTGATCACCTCGACCAGCTTGTTGAGCTGCTTCACCAGCTGCTCCAGCACGGTGTCGTCGTCCACCTGGGCGACCAGGGTCATTCGCGAGAGGTGCTCGTTCTCGGTCGGGCCCACGGCGAGCGACTCGATGTTGAAGCCGCGACGGCTGAACAGGGCCGCGCACCGGGCCAGGACGCCGGGCTTGTCCTCGACCAGGACGCTGAGGGTATGGGTGCTGCTCACAGGACTTCCTCTTCCCACTCGGGCGCCATGTCACGGGCGACCTGGATGTCGTCATTGCTGGTGCCGGCGTGGACCATCGGCCACACCATCGCGTCCTTGTGGACGACGAACTCGACCACCACCGGACGGTCGTTGATCTCGAGGGCCTTGTTGATCATCTCGTCCACCTCCTCGACCGTCTCCGCCCGCAGGCCGACGCAGCCCATCGCCTCGGCAAGCTTCGGGAAGTCGGGGACGCGCTCGGAGTGCAGGTCGGTGTTCGAGTAGCGCTCGTTGTAGAGCAGGGTCTGCCACTGGCGCACCATGCCGAGCACGTTGTTGTTGATCACGGCGATCTTGACCGGGATGTTGTTCAGCGCGCAGGTGACCAGCTCCTGGTTGGTCATCTGGAAGCAGCCGTCGCCGTCGATCCCCCAGACCACCGCATCCGGGAGCGCCGCCTTGGCACCCATGGCCGCGGGGACGCAGTAACCCATCGTCCCGGCGCCGCCGGAGTTGAGCCACTTGCCCGGCTTCTCGTGCGGCAGGAAGTGCGCCGACCACATCTGGTGCTGGCCCACGCCCGCGGCGAAGACCGCGTCCGGGCCGGACAGCTCGCCGATCCGCTTGATCACATACTGGGGGCTGAGCTTTCCGTCGTTCGACTCCTCCCAACCCAGCGGGTACTTGGCCTTCATCCCGGTCAGGCGCTTGGCCCAGGCCTTGCAGTCCACCTTCTCGGCATCCGAGCCGCTCATCTCACCCACCAGGCCCCTCAGGAAGGCCTTGGCGTCGCCCACGACGGGCAGGTCGGCCACCCGGTTCTTCGAGATCTCGGCCGGGTCGACGTCGCAATGGATCACCTTGGCCAGCGGCGCGAAGGAGTCCAGCTTGCCGGTCACGCGGTCGTCGAAGCGCGTTCCGACGGCGATCAGCAGGTCGGCCTGCTGCAGCGCGCCGACGGCCGCGACCGTGCCGTGCATGCCCGGCATGCCCATGTTCAGCTCGTGGCTGTCGGGAAAGGCCCCGCGGGCCATCAGCGTCGTCACGACCGGGATGCCGGTCGCCTCCACCAGCTCGGCGAGCTCCTTGGCGGCGCGGGCCTTGACCACCCCACCACCGATGTAGAGGACGGGACGCTTGGCTGCGGCGATCATCTTCGCGGCCTGCTTGATCTGGCGGGCGTGGGGCTTGATGGTTGGCTTGTAGCCCGGCAGGTCGATCCCGCTGGGCCACACGAAGGGCGCCGACTTCACCAGCGCGTCCTTGGCGATGTCGACCAGGACNNACGACCGGTCTCGGCCAGATGGAAGGCCTCCTTGACCGCCTTCGGGATGTCCTCGGTGCGGGTGACCAGAAAGTTGTGCTTGGTGATCGGCATGGTGATGCCGCGGATGTCGGCCTCCTGGAAGGCGTCGGTGCCGATCGAGGTGGAGTTCACCTGGCCGGTGATCGCGACCATCGGCACGGAGTCCATGTAGGCGTCCGCGATCGGGGTGACGAGGTTCGTGGCGCCCGGGCCGGAGGTGGCGATGCAGACACCGACGCGTCCGGTGGCCGTGGCATAGCCCTCGGCCGCGTGCCCGGCGCCCTGCTCGTGGCGCACCAGGATGTGGCGGATCTTCGAGTCGTACAGCGGGTCATAGGCAGGCAGGATCGCTCCGCCCGGGAGGCCGAAGACGACCTCGACCCCGAGCCGCTCCAGCGAGGCGACCAGCGCCTGGGCGCCTGTCATGGTCTTGGGTCTCTCGGCCACCGTGGTTTCCCTTCATCAGTTTGTGTGTAGGTGCTGCAGGCCTCCGCTCGCCGACTGTCCCCGGCCAACAAAAAACCCCCGGTGCCGTGGGGCACGCGAGGGAGGCGCTGGCTCGAGGAGGTTCGGGCTCAGCGCTGGGCAACTACGAGGGTGGTCTGCTGCATGTCTTCACGATGCAACCATCCAAGCGCTCTGGTCAAGTAGGGGACGCATCTTCCCAGCATGTGGAACCCTGCCGACCGGACGAGCCGCCCGTCCCCAGTGGGGCGGGCAGCTCGTTCGTCGTTCATGTCATCCGTGCTGACCCGATCAGGCGACGGTGGAACCGCTTCTGGTGGTGGTGTCGTGGGCGGGACGGGCCGTGCTGAGATCGTCGTCCGCGCCGTCCTTGTTCTTCCACAGGAACCATCCGAGCAGGCCAAGCAGTAGGCCGAGCAGGATGCAGGCGATGCCGGCCCACATCGCGATGGTGCCGACCAGCCAGAAGGCGTAGGCCGTCAGCAGCATGGAACGAAGCGCGTCACCCATGAACATGGTCTGACGGAGGCCCCCCAGCTTCTGGCCCTCGGCGGAGGCCTTCTGCTCGTCGGTCATGTTGTTGTAGGCACCCGAGACCTCTTCATAGGTCTTGCCGCCGGAAGCGCTCATCATGTGCTCCCACAGGTAGTCATTGGCGAAGGCCTCAGCCTGTGGGCCGGTGGTCATCTCCTTGCCCGCGTACTTGCCCAGGGCGTCCTTCATCTCCTGGGTGGTGAGCTGGGCGTCGGCAGGCATGGTGATCTTTTCCTGCTTGAGCTGGTCGCTGACGTAGTTGTGGGCGAAGTTGCCGCCGAAGAGCGCCCCGAGGCCCACCAGGAGGAGGACGACGGAGAAGACCTTGGCGAGGATCCGCTGGACAGTACGTGCCATGGTGGGGATCACTTTCTCGGGTTCTTTCGGGGGGCAACGATTGCCCCCATCGGGATGTGATCCACGCTATTGCCCAGGTGCGCCAGACATCCCCCAGGGGGTACCTATCTAGTTGAAGATTTGATCTTCTCGTTACAACTTACCGTTGGTAAGTCTGGCCAGCACTGCGTCCAGGTCGCCGGGGTCGCGCTGTTGCACCAGCGCGCCGATCCCGGGCTCGGCCGCATAGCGCGGCACCAGGTGCACGTGGAGGTGGAAGACCGTCTGCCCCGCAACCTCACCGGCATTGCTGAGTACGTTGATGCCGTCGGCACCGAGGCGGTCGACGAGCAGCTTCGCGGTGGCGCTGACGGCTGGCGCGATCTCGGCCAGGGCGGTGGGCTCGTCGAGGACGTCTTTGACGTGGTGCCGGGGGACGACGACGGTGTGGCCCTCGTGCCATGGCGCCATGTCGAGGAAGGCGATGGCGTGCTTGTCACGGTGGACGACGCGGGCGCCGATCTCGCCGGAGGCGATCTTGCAGAAGATGCAATCGGGGTCTGTGGTGGCCATGGGGGCGATGCTACGCACCTGGCGTCTGGGCTGGCCGGGACCGGTCAGCGGACCTGGAAGCCTGAGGCCCGCAGGCCGTCCTTCACCTGGGCGATCGACAGGGTGCCGTAGTGGAACACGCTGGCCGCGAGCACCGCGTNNGTCCGCGCCAGCACGGGCAGCCTGGACGAAGTGCTCGACGGTGCCTGCGCCGCCGGAGGCGATGACGGGGACGTCGACGACCGCGCGGACGGCCTCGATCATCTCCAGGTCGAAGCCGTCGGTCGTCCCGTCGGCGTCCATCGAGTTGAGCAGGATCTCGCCGGCCCCCCGGTCGACGGCCTCGCGGACCCATTCGATCGCGTCCAGGCCGGCGGCGGTGCGGCCGCCGTGGGTGGTGACACCGAAACCGGACGGCTGCCCGACTTCGCGGCGGGCGTCCAGCGAGAGCACGATCACCTGGTTGCCGAAGCGGGCCGAGATCTCGTCGATGGCCTGGGGCCTGCGGATGGCGCCGGTGTTGATGCCGACCTTGTCGGCGCCGCAACGCAGCAGGGCATCGANNCCGACGCACAGCGGGATGAAGACGGTCTCGGCGCAGCGGGTGACCATGGCGCGGGTGGTGGCGCGCCCCTGCGAACTGGCGGAGATGTCGAGGAAGACGAGTTCGTCGGCCCCCTGCTCGCCGTAGGCGCGGGCCAACTCGACGGGGTCGCCGGCGTCGCGCAGGTTGGTGAAGTTCACGCCTTTGACCACGCGTCCATCGTGGACGTCGAGGCAGGGGATCACGCGCAGGGCTACCGACATGGGGCCAAGCCTAGGCTTGCCGGGCGCAACGCCTCCCCCGGTGTCAGTCCTCGTCGGGATCGAAGGCGACCACGCCGCGGCGCATCGCGTCCACGACCTCGCGGCAGGTACGGCGCAGGTCACCGGGACCAGCCGCCGTGCCCACCTGTCCGGCCATGTCGATCACTTGCCGCACCCAACGGACGAAGTCACCCGCGGGCAGGCCGGACTGGCCCAGCACCGTCGCCAGCGGACGTCCCGCAGCCCAGGCGTGGGCGGCCTCGGCGAAGCCGATGTCGGGCTCGGGAGCGCGATCGAGCCGGAAGTCGCGTTCGACCAGGCTGACCTGGCGCCAGGTGTTGCGCAGCCGCTGCTGGGCCTGCTCGCTGGGCCCATCGGGCATCCGGGCCATCCGGCCCTGGTCGACGCGTCGGGTCTCGTAGACCAATGAGCTGAGCACGGCCGCCAGCTGCGGTGCGTCCAGCCCGTCGAATACGCCGTCGCGGATGCACTCGGTGGTGACCAGGTCGAGCTCGGAGTAGATGCGCGCCAGCATCCGCCCCTGGGTGGTCACCTCGTGGTCGTCCTCGCCGAGGTAGCCCAGCGACTCCAGCACCTGGCAGAGCTTGTCGAAGCGCTTCGCGATGGTGTTGGAGCGGGCCTCGGCCTTGCGGCTGGCCTGGTCGACCTCCCGCTCGAGACGCATTGCCCGCTCGGCGAAGCGGGCATGGGTCTCCCGGTCGGGGCAGTGATGGCAGGGGTGGGTGCGCAGCTGGTGGCGCAGGTGCTCGATGCGCCCGGCGAGCTGCTCGTCTGCCCTCGGGCCGTGCACGTCATCGGGCTGGGGAGCCAAGGACTCGAGCTTGGCCAGGAAGCTGGACGCCAGCGCGCGCCGGTCGGCTGGGGTGCGCGGGTCGAGGCGCTTCTGGACGCGCATCCGCCCCACCGGTGCGACCGGGGTGGGGAAGTCGTTCAGCGTCAGCCGGACGAAGTCCCGGTTCTCGGTGACCACCAAGGGGTGCGGTTCGGCATTGCGTCCCCGCACGCCGGGGTCGATCACCGCCGCCCAGCCCGAGTGCTTGCCGCCCGGGACGTGGATGATGTCACCGGGCTCCAGGTCGAGCATCGACTGGAAGGCCTCGGCACGGCGGTCGGCCTTGCGCAGCCGGGCCGACTCGGCCTCCAGCTGCTTGACCTGTTCCCGCAGTCGCGCGTACTCGGCGAAGTCACCCAGGTGGCATTCGGCAGCCTTGAGGTAGTCGGCGATCTCGGTCTGGTGCCGGTCGCGCTGGCGGGCCTGGCCGACGACGCTGCGGTCGGTCTGGAACTGGGCGAAGCTCATCTCCAGCAGGCGGCGGGCTTGCTCGCGCCCCACCCGTCCAACCAGGTTTACGGTCATGTTGTAGGTCGGGGAGAAGGACGAGCGCAGCGGGTAGGTGCGGCGGGAGGCGAGGCCAGCGACGGCCCGTGGGTCCATCCCTGGCTGCCACAGGACGACGGCATGGCCCTCGACGTCGATGCCGCGGCGACCCGCGCGTCCGGTGAGCTGGGTGTACTCCCCCGGTGTGATGTCGGCGTGGGTTTCGCCGTTGTACTTGACCAGGCGCTCGATGACGACCGTGCGGGCGGGCATGTTGATGCCCAGGGCGAGGGTCTCGGTGGCGAAGACGACCTTGATCAGCCCGGCGGCGAAGCCCTCCTCGACCACAGCCTTGAAAGCGGGCAGCAGTCCGGCATGGTGCGCGGCGATGCCGCGTT
>DGKN01000017.1:382-5517 GCA_002387005.1 Propionibacteriaceae bacterium UBA4569 | reverse complement strand
TCTGGAACGTCACGGCGGTCTGGTCGGCGTCGGCGCGCTGGCGCTGGCCGTCGGGACGGGCGCGGTACTGGTGCCCGGCGTCCGAGCGGCCGACGAGCACCTGGACGACCAGGCCGTCTACGTCGCCAACAGCTCCGCCGCGCTGATCGGCATGGTCAACCCGCAGATCACCCAGCTCGCCGCGGCGGCCCCGGTCAGTGGGCAGTCGGGTTTCACGATCTGGCAGGACGCGCAACAGGTGCTGGTCCAGGGGGCGACCTCTAACCAGCTCCAGCAGTACAACCCGGCCACCAACACCATGGGCGCACCGATGAACCTGCCCGCGGGCGCCGCCGTGGCGGTGCAGGCCGGCAGGGTCTCGATCACCAACCCCAGCACCGGAAAGGTGTGGTTCCGGCACGTCACCGAGATCCGCGACGACCTCGACCAGGCCCGCCCTGCCCTCGACGTCGGGGAGTACGGCACCGCGACGGTCACCTCCGCCGGCACGCTGGTGGGCGTCGACGTCGCCACCTCCGAACTCGTCCGCGCCGGTGCCTCCGAGGGCGAGCAGCTGACCGCACCGGTCGACCTGGGCCTGACGAAATCGTCGCGCAATGTCNNGTCGGCGACCGGGCCGTCGTCTACGACGGTGACTCCCGCGCCATCTGGCTCGAGGACGGTTCGGCAACGGACCTCGCAGGTTCCGGACGGGTGCAGCTGGCGCAGCCGGTGACCGACGTCCTCGGCGAGGACGACTGGCACGCCCTGTTCGCCACCGAGACCGGCCTGTCAGTGCTGGAGGGCAGCCGAGTGCGCAACCTGGTCGACCTGCCCGCCCTCCGCGGCACCCCCGTGCGTCCCGTCGTCCGCGGCGAGTGCGCCTACAGTGCCCTGCAACGGAGCACCGGTGACTCGATCGGCAGCCTGGTGAAGTACTGCCGCGGCGCCGACCCGGTCGTGCTCGACATCCCCCTGCCCGATGCCCCTGCCGAGCCGCGGCTGCGGCTTGCGGTCAACCGCGGCACCGTCGTGCTGAACGAGACGGTCTCGGGCCAGAGCTGGATCGTGGACGACGAACTGCGCGCCGTCCCGCAGGCCTGGTCGCAGCTCACCCCGCCCAGCCAGACCAGCACCAACCAGACCAGTACGGGCTCCTCCTCGGTGCAGCGCAGCACCAAGCAGCACCCGCCTGTAGCGGTGGCCGACCAGCTGGGTGCCCGCGCCGGCCGCGCGACCGTCCTCGACGTGGTCGCCAACGATCACGACCCAGACGGTGACGTGATCACCGTCTCCGAGGCGCCCACCAGACTGCGCGATGGCATCGTCGTCGAACGCATCCGCGGCGGCGCCGCCCTGCAGGTGACCGTCCCATCCGGNNACCACCGGCACGGTGAGCTTCCCCTACACGATCAGCGACGGCTATCCGCGCAGCACCGCCACCGCCACCGTGACGTTGAGGCTTGCGGACGCGGCGGCCAGCCGCGCCGACCAGCCCCCCGTCCAGACCCGCGCCGACCGGACCCTGACCGTCGCCCAGCGCGGGCAGGCGAACCTGCGCGCGCTGCTGGACTGGCGCGACCCCGAAGGCGATGACATCGTGCTGGTCGACGCCACCACCACCGACCCGGACGACGAAGTGGCCTTCACCGCCGACGGCAACATCACCTACCGGGCCATCGGCGCCGGGACGGCAGCCCGCCGCCTCGACCTGGTCGTCTCGGACGGGGTGCGCACCACCAAGGGCAGCGTCAAGGTCGTCGTCACGCCCAAGGCCTTCGCGCCGGTCGCCAATGCCGACCACTACCAGACCCGCGTCGGGACGAAGCTGCTGCTGACCCCCACCGACAACGACGAGGGAGAGGGGCTCAAGCTCGGCGCTCCCGGCGCCCCCACCCGCGCGGGNNGGCCGACAATGCGCTCGAGTTCACCGCGAACGTCCCCGGCACCTGGTACCTGACCTATCCCGTCACCTCGTCCACCGGTGGGCCCAGCGAGGGCATCATCCGCATCGACGTCACGGCCCGATCACAGGCCAACACCGCACCGGTCGCGGCGCGCGACGTCGGGCTGATGACCTCCACCAACACGGTGCTGGTGGACCCGCTGGCCAACGACACCGACGCCGACGGGGATGTGCTCGTCGTCCAGTCCGTGCAGGCCGTCGACCCCAATGCACCCGTCCGGCTGGAGCTGCAGCAGCGCCAGTACGTGCCCGTGGAGGCGATCCGGCGCATCACCAAGCCCGTCCAGCTGCGCTACTGGGTCAGCGACGGCGAGAACTCCGTGGCCGGCACGATCATGGTCGTCCCCGCCGTGCCCTCCAGCGGACGGGCGCAACCGGTCGCCGTCGCGGACGAACTGCGCGTCCGGGCCGGCACCACCGGCAGCGTCGACGTGCTGCGCAACGACCACTCGCCGCTGGGGCTCGACCTGCACCTCGTCCGGCTGGAGGGCGCCGCTGGCGACAGCGCCTGGATCGATGGCGACCGGATCCGCGTCGCCACCGCCCCCAGCACCGACGGCATCTCCTTCCCGGTCACCTACGTGGTGGCCGACTCCGACGGCAAGCGGGCCAGCGGCGTGCTCAACGTGCAGGTCAACTCCTCCGACGGCAAGAACGACGCCCCCACCCCGCCGGTGGTCGAGGCGCGCGTGCTCTCCGGCACCTCCACCCGGGTTCGGATCCCGCTCGATGGGATCGACCCGGACGGTGACCCGGTGCGGTTGGTCGGGCTGGGCAGCGGACCCAGGCTGGGACGCATCACCCAGCTCGGCGACGGCTACCTCACCTACGAGGCCTTCCCCGGCTCCCGGCTCACCGACACCTTCAAGTACCAGGTGATGGACGCCAAGGGCGCGGTCGGCGTCGGGGAGGTGCGGGTCGGCATCGCGGAACGACGCACCGAGTCGACTGCACCGACGGCGAACCTGGACACCCTGGCGGTGCGGCCCGGGCGGGCGGTCCAGTGGCCGGTGCTGGCCAACGACCACGACATCGACGGCGACCCGATCACCCTCGGCGATGCCGACACCCTCGAGCTGCCCTTCCCCGCGACGGTCACCAACCGCACCGACCTCTCCTTCACCGTCCCCAGCAAGACCGGTCTGTACACCGGCACCTACCTGGTGCGCGACCAACTCGGGCTCAACTCCCGCGGCGGGCTCTCGCTCACGGTCAGCGCCACCGCCCCGTTGCACGCGCCGGTGGCCCGCGACGACGTCGTCGCGCCCTCCCAGATCACCGGCAAGGAATGGATCCAGGTGCCGGTCACCCGCAACGACTTCGACCTGGACGGACGCGCGCGCGACCTGACGATCAGCGTCCCCGCCGACGAGGCGGCCCAGGGCGTCGAGGTGCAGTCGGACGGGAGCCTGCGCGTGCCCGTGCAGGAGACCACCCGCCAGTTCCGCTATCGGGCCACCGACACCGACCAGTTGTGGGCCGAGGCGGTGGTCACCGTGCCCGGACGTGAGAATCAGCTGCCCGCCCTGCGCGCAGCACTGGAACCACAGGTCGTCACGGCCGGACAGACCACCACCTTCGACCTCAACCAGCTCGCCGTCGGCACCTCGGGCCGCAAGCTCGTGATCCGGGGTGACAAGGACATCGTCGCCACCACCGGCGAGGCGAACCACGACGGCGCCAAGGTCTACTTCACCCCGGCGCTGACCAGCCAGGGGCCTGCCGCCGTGGTGGTCAACGTGACCGAAGATGTGCCGGTTGCAGAGGGTCCGCGGCAGGCGTGGCTGACGATCCCGGTGACGGTGAAGCGGGCACCGAGCTCCCGCAGCGACGGCAAGCAGGGCCCCACCGAGGCCAACCTGCCGCCCCAGGGCGCGGTGCCGACCATCACGGTCACCCCCGGCGAGGTGGAGATGGCGATCGGTCTGGCGTCCCACTTCACCGACCTGGAGCTGCAGGACTTCCACTTCGAGGGCTGGAGCGCGGCCCGCGGCGGCGACGCCGCCCTGGAGTTCCGATTCAACGACACCCAGGACACGATCCTGGTCAAGACCGGCATCAAGACCGCACCCGGCGCCAAGCGGACCATCACCGGCAGCGTCGTCGACGCCGGCGGCAGCCGCGCCCCCGTGACGATCCAGCTGGTGGCCGGTACCTCCCGTCGTCCGCTGCCGGTCGCCGGCACCGACACCGTCGACAAGGCGGTCGGGGGAAGAGCGTCCACGGTCAGCGTGCTCGCCAACGACCGATCCTTCGTGAAGCCGGACACCCTGACACTGGTGGGAACCCCGGTGGTCACCCAGGGGCGGGCAACCGTCGCGGTGAAGGGCGACCAGGTGGTCGTCACGCCCGCCGAGGGCTTCCACGGCCTCGCGGTGGTCACCTACACGATCCAGGACGCGACCGGCGACCCCGACCGGCAGGTCGACGGGCAGGTGCGGCTGATCGTGCTGGCCAAGCCGGACCCGCCCGGCACCCCGGTGGCCAGCGAGGTGGGCGACCAGAAGGCGACGCTGACCTGGAGCGAGCCCTCCGACAACGGCCTGCCGATCACCAGATACCAGGTCACCGCCACCTCGGCCACCGCCGGCACCCGGCAGCAGGAGTGCACCTCCAGCCGGTGCACCATCAACGGCCTGACCAATGACGCGGCCTACACGATGACCGTCCAGGCGTACAACGAGCTCGGCTATGGCGCGGCGTCTCGGCCGTCGGCCCCGATCCGGCCGGACGTGCGACCCGACGCCCCGAACCGTCCGGTCGGCACCTCGGCCGATGGGAGCGTCGAGCTCAGCTGGCAGCCGCCGACCAACCGCGGTTCGGCGATCCAGCACTACGAGGTGCAGGTCGGCGCGCCGCTCAACAAGACCGTGAAGCTCGGCAACGTCACGAACTACCGCTGGGCCGGACTGACCAATGGTCAGGAGTACACCTTCCGGGTGCGGGCCACGAACAAGGTCGCCGAGCCCGGCGAGTGGTCGCCGGCTTCCGCGTCCGTGATCCCGGTCGGCAAGCCCTCGGCCCCCACCGCCGTCACCGCCACCGACACCGGCGCCAAGGATGGCGGCGTGGTGCGCATCGCGTGGCGCCAGCCCGCAGACACCGGCGGCGCTGCCATCAGCCGGTACACGGTGCAGGCCGTCGAGGGCGGACGGACGACGACCATCGACACCGTCGACGGGGACGTCAC
>DGKN01000017.1:0-142 GCA_002387005.1 Propionibacteriaceae bacterium UBA4569 | reverse complement strand
GTTCTGGGTGGAGGCCGGTGGCGGGGAGAGCCGGCACGTCGAGTTCGCCCCCGGCGACACGCTGCCCACCATCGGCGACCTCCAGGCAGGCAAGGAGTACGTCGGCCACCTGGTCGCGGTTTCCCGCGCCAATGGGGTCATC
>DGKN01000170.1 GCA_002387005.1 Propionibacteriaceae bacterium UBA4569 | reverse complement strand
CCGCCGCCGAGGCGAACGAGGCCCCCGCGGAGGCGGCCACGGTCACCGAGTCCGACGCCAACTGACACCGACCAACCACTCCTGGAACGGAATACACATGGCAATCACTGCTGCCGATGTCAAGAAGCTCCGCGACGCCACGGGCGCGGGCATGATGGACGCCAAGAAGGCGCTCACCGAGGCCGAGGGCGACTTCGAGAAGGCCGTCGAGATCCTGNNCGTGAGGCCAGCAACGGCATCGTCGCTGCCTCCGGCAAGACTCTCATCCAGCTCGCTGCCGAGACCGACTTCGTTGCCAAGAACGACGAGTTCGTCGCTCTGGCCGACGAGATCGCCCAGGCTGTCGAGGCTGCCGGCGTGGCCGATCAGGCTGCCGCCGAGCAGGTCACCCTGGCCGCGGGCAAGACCGTCCGCGAGGCCGTCGACGAGCTGGCCACCAAGATTGGCGAGAAGCTCGAGCTGGCCGACGTCCGTCGCTACGAGGGCGACACGCACACCTACCTGCACCGCCGCTCGCAGGACCTGCCGCCGCAGGTCGGCGTGCTGGTCGAGTACGACGGTGGCGACGAGGCCTTCATCCACTCGGTCGCGCTGCAGATCGCGTCGATGGTGCCCCAGTACGTCTCCCGCGAGGAGGTGCCGGCCGACGTCGTCGAGCGTGAGTCGCGCATCGCCGAGGAGACCGCCCGCGAAGAGGGCAAGCCCGAGGCCATCCTCCCGCGCATCGTGGAGGGTCGTCTGAACGGCTTCTACAAGGACGTCTGCCTCGTCGACCAGGCTGCGATCTCGGACGACAAGAAGTCCGTCGGCCAGCTGTTGGCCGACAAGGGCGTGACCGTCAAGCGCTTCGCGCGCCTGCAGGCCGGCGCGTGAGGGCCACCAATTCAGTAGAGTGACATGNNGCGGCGCATGTCTCATGTCCAGAGCACTGCGAGAAGTGCAAACGGGGAGGATGGACCAGTGAGCAAGCCCTATGACCGGGTTCTGCTGAAGCTCTCGGGAGAGGTCTTCGGCGGAGGCAAGATCGGCGTCGACCCCGCCGTGGTGTCCGGAATCGCGCAGCAGGTGGCCGACGTCGCCAACAGTGGCGTGCAGGTGGCCATCGTGGTCGGTGGAGGCAACTTCTTCCGCGGTGCGGAGCTGAGCCAGTCGGGCATGGAGCGTGAGCGCGCCGACTACATGGGCATGCTCGGCACCGTGATGAATGCGATCGCCCTGCAGGACTTCTGCGAGAAGGCTGGCGTCCCGACCCGCGTGCAGAGCGCGATGACCATGCAGCAGGTCGCCGACCCCTACATCCCCCGTCGGGCGGTGCGCCACCTCGAGAAGGGCCGCGTCGTCATCTTCGGCGCGGGCGCCGGCATGCCCTACTTCTCCACCGACACCGTCTCGGCGCAGCGCGCCCTGGAGATCGGTTGCGAGGCCCTCCTGATGGGCAAGCAGGGCGTCGACGGCGTCTTCGACTCCGACCCGCGGAACAACCCCGCGGCGAAGATGTACGACGAGCTGACCTACGACGAGTACCTGGCGAAGGATCTGAAGGTTGCCGACGCGGCTGCAGTCTCCCTGGCCCGCGACAACGGCCTCAAGATGGTCTTCTTCAACCTGACCACCGAGGGCAACATCGGTCGGGCCGCGCGCGGTGAGGCCATCGGCACCACTGTCCACGCCTGAGTCCCCCCACGCATCACCCCCTCCACGCCTGAGAACCACAAACCACCAAGACCGGAAGGATCATTCGTGATCACCGACATCATCAAGGACGCCGAGAAGAAGATGGGCGCCGCCGTCGACTTCGCCCGCGAGGAGTTCGCCGGCATCCGCACCGGCCGCGCCCACCCCGCCATGTTCAACAAGCTCATGGCCGACTACTACGGTGCGCCCACCCCACTGCAGCAGCTGGCCACCTTCCAGGTGCCCGAAGCTCGCACCATCCTGATCACCCCCTTCGACCGCTCGGCGATGACCGCGATCGAGAAGGCGATCCGCGACTCCGACCTCGGCGTGAACCCGTCCAACGACGGCAACATGATCCGCTGCATCCTGCCCGCCCTCACCGAGGAGCGCCGCAAGGAGTACATCAAGATGGCCAAGCACAAGGCGGAGGAGGGCCGAGTGAGCGTCCGCAACGTCCGTCGCCACGCCAACGACTCCGTGAAGCGCCTGGAGAAGGACAAGGAGATCGGCGAGGACGAGGCCTCCCGCGCGGAGAAGCAGCTGGACGCCGCGACCAAGAAGTTCGTCGACCAGATCGACGAGCTGCTGAAGAACAAGGAAGCCGAGCTGCTCGCGGTCTGAGCACCCACTCGATGAGCCAGCAGAAGATCTCCCCGACCGACGTCAACCCGGTCCCGCGCCCGTCGCGGGCCGGGCGCAACCTGCCCGCTGCCATCGCGGTGGGCGTGGTGCTGATCTCGGCCGTCATCGCCACGCTTGCGTGGTGGCACTGGGGCTTCATCCTGCTGGTGGCTGCGGCGCTGTCGATGGGTGTGGTGGAGGTGTCGCGGGCGCTGTCGCGGATCGGGATGCACGCCGCCACTGCGCCCGTCTTCGTGGGCACGCTAGCGGTGGTGCTGGGCTCGTACTACGCCGGGCAGCACCCGGCGCAGCAGGTGCCATCGAACACCCTGATCCTGGGCTTGCTCGCCCTCACCTCGCTGGCCTGTCTGGTGTGGCGGTTGCGTGAGGGTCCGGAGAACTACGTGCGGGACGCAGCCGCGAGCCTCTTCCTGGTCGGCTACATCCCGCTGCTCGGCTCTGCCGTCGCACTGATGATGGCCGCCGACGACGGCCCGGCCCGCATCGTCACCTTCATCCTGTGCGTGGTTGCCTCCGACACCGGTGGCTACATCGCTGGCGTGTTGTTCGGCAAGCACAAGATGGCACCGACGGTGAGCCCGAAGAAGACCTGGGAGGGCTTCGCGGGCTCGGTGTTGTTCGGCGTCGGCATCGGCATCGCCTGCTCCATCTGGTTGTTGGGCGTGGGCTGGTACGTTGGCCTGCTTCTCGGGGTGCTGCTGGTGGCCGTCGGGACGGCCGGCGACCTCGTCGAGTCGATGATCAAGCGGGATGCGGGCATCAAGGACATGTCCAGCTTCCTTCCCGGACACGGAGGAATAATGGATCGACTGGACTCCCTGCTCGTGGCGGCCCCGGTCGCCTGGGCACTCCTGTTCCTGCTGGTGCCGGTCGCATGAGCGCCCCCGACCGTCGCAACCACGCGGCCCCCAAGGCGCTCGTCCTGCCCGCTGAGCCGCTGGCGGAACCCGGCACCGAACTGCCTTTGGTCTTCAAGGCCCCGAAGCGGAACAAGCCTGCGCCCCACTGGATCGACCTGACGCCCGACGAGCGTCGGGCTGCAGTCACCGAACTGGGCCTGCCCGCCTTCCGCGCCGGCCAGATGGGCAAGCACTACTTCGGACGCTTCGAGACCGACCCCTCCACCTGGACCGACCTGCCGGCCGACCTGCGCGCCACGGTCGCCGAGAAGTGGTTCCCGAACCTGCTCACCCAGGTCTCTCAGCAGCGCTGCGATGGCGACACCACCGTCAAGAACCTGTGGCGTCTGCACGACGGCTCGCTGGTCGAGTCGGTGCTGATGCGCTACGGGGTGCGTCCCGCTCGTGCGGGGGAGGCCGAGTTGGGCAGCGAGGCGGACAGTGGCGAGGCCGGCCGGACTGGCACCCACCAGCGCGTCCGCTCGACGCTGTGCATCTCCTCCCAGGCTGGCTGCGGCATGGCCTGCCCGTTCTGCGCCACCGGCCAGGGCGGTCTGCAGCGCAACATGTCCACCGGCGAGATCATCTCCCAGGTGTTGGAGGCGGAGAAGCTGCTGGCATCCGGTGCGCTCCCGGGCGGCCCGGGAAGGGTCAACAACATCGTCTTCATGGGGATGGGCGAGCCGATGGCCAACTACAAGGCCGTGATGGCAGCCGTCCGTACGCTCGTGGCGCCCCCGCCCGACGGCATTGGCATGAGCGCGCGCGGCATCACCGTCTCCACCGTGGGCCTGGTGCCCCGGATTCAGCAGCTCACCACCGAGGGACTGCCGGTCACGCTGGCGCTCTCGCTGCACGCGCCGGACGACGAACTGCGCGACGAACTGGTGCCGATCAACACCCGCTACAAGGTGGACGAGGTTCTCGACGCCGCCTGGGAGTACGCGAAGCAGACCAAGCGCCGCGTCTCCATCGAGTACATCATGATCAAGGACATCAACGACCAGGCTGAGCGCGCCCGGTTGCTCGCCAAGCGGCTCAAGGCCCGTGGTGACTGGGGCTGGGTGCACGTGAACCTGATCCCGCTGAACCCGACCCCGGGTTCGAAATGGACTGCCAGCCGCAAGGCCGACGAGCGGGAGTTCGTGCGCGTTCTCGAGAGCTACCAGATCCCGGTCACCGTCCGTGACACCCGTGGCCAGGAGATCGACGGTGCCTGTGGCCAGCTGGCCGCCAGTGAACGTGACCTCGTCGCAGCCCAGCCCTGAGCCCGAGCGGCCGCGCCGCGAAGGCCAGCCTGAGCGATTTGAGCGGACCATCCAGCATTCGGACGCTTTCGTGTCCGGAGCTGGACGCTTGGTGAAGTGTTCACGATTAGCCCGGCGACCCCGCCGTGGCGGGAAAGGCTGTCATGCAGGATCCGTTGCAGAGCGTGTACGACACCGTCGTGCGCCGCAACCCCGGTGAGGTGGAGTTCCACCAGGCCGTCAAGGAGGTCTTCGACTCCCTGGGGCCGGTTCTCGACCGCAACCCGCAGTATGCGTCCCACGCCATCCTGGAGCGCATGTGCGAGCCGGAGCGCCAGGTGATATTCCGCGTGCCGTGGGTCGACGACAAGGGCAGGGTGCAGATCAACCGCGGCTTCCGCGTCGAATACAACTCGGCGCTCGGCCCCTTCAAGGGCGGTCTGCGTTTCCACCCCTCGGTCTATCTGGGCATCGTCAAGTTCCTCGGTTTCGAGCAGGTCTTCAAGAACTCGCTCACCGGCATGCCCATCGGTGGTGGCAAGGGCGGCTCGGACTTCGACCCCCGCGGACGCAGCGACGGCGAGATCATGCGTTTCTGCCAGAGCTTCATGACCGAGCTGTACCGCCACATCGGCGAGTACACCGACGTCCCCGCCGGTGACATCGGCGTGGGTGGCCGCGAGATCGGCTACCTCTTCGGCCAGTACAAGCGCATCACCAACCGCTATGAGGCAGGCGTCCTCACCGGCAAGGGCCTCACCTGGGGTGGTTCGCTGGTGCGCACCGAGGCCACCGGCTATGGCACCGTGCTGTTCGCCAACCGGATGATGGAGACCAAGGGCACCTCCTTCGACGGCAAGAAGGTCACCGTTTCCGGCGGCGGCAATGTCGCGATCTACGCCATCGAGAAGGCGCAGCAGCTGGGCGCCGTGTGTCACGCCTTCAGCGACTCCTCGGGCTTTGTCCACGACCCCGAGGGCGTCGACCTCAACCTGCTGAAGGAGGTCAAGGAGGTCGAGCGCGGACGCGCCGCCGACTACGCCAGCCGTCGCCCCAACGCCAAGCTGGTCACCGACGGATCGGTCTGGGACATCCCCACCGACGTCGCGCTGCCGTGCGCCACCCAGAACGAATTGAACGGCGACCAGGCCGCGACGCTGGTGAAGAACGGAGTCACCGTGGTGGCCGAGGGCGCGAACATGCCCACCACCCCGGAGGGCATCGAGGTCTTCAAGAAGGCCGGCATCGCCTACGCTCCCGGCAAGGCAGCCAACGCCGGTGGCGTGGCCACCTCCGCGCTGGAGATGCAGCAGAACGCCAGCCGTGACTCCTGGGACTTCGACTACACCGAGAAGCGCCTGGCCTCGATCATGGCCGACATCCACGACAACTGCGTGGAGACCGCCGAAGAGTACGGCCTGCCCGGTGACTACGTCGCCGGGGCCAACATCGCGGGCTTCGTCCGGGTTGCCGACGCGATGATCGCCCTGGGCGTGGTGTAGTCAGCAGCGGTTCAAAGACCAGCAGGACCTCACGCGAGGCGGCCGAGCAACAGCTCGGCCGCCTCGTCCACGTCCTGGGCCAGGAACAGCGCGGTGCCCATCTGCTTGTCCTGTCCCAGCGATTCCAGCAGCGGCCAGGCCGGCAACGTGGTGGTCCAGTGCTCGACGTCCACCAGCACCATCGGAGTCGTGGTCGCCCCCGCGGCGGCGTAGTAGTTGCCCGTCGCGGCCTGGAAGATCTCCTGGACGGTGCCCGCCGCCCCGGGCAGGTAGACGATCCCGCCCTTGCACCGCTGCAGCAGCGTGTCCTCGCGGATCGCATTGCTGAAGTATTTCGCCACCCCCGTGGCGAAGGCATTGGGCGGTTCGTGGCCGTAGAACCAGGTCGGTATCCCCAGCGAGGTCGCCCCATCGGGCCAACGCTCCCGGACGCTGAACGCAGCGCGCGCCCAGGCTGTGAGGTCGTGGCGGAAGTCGGGCGTGGTGGCCAGCATGTCCACCGCCNNCTGCCTCCATCGCACCCGGCCCGCCGCCGGTCATGACCAGTCGTCCGGCACGGGTCAGCGTCCCCGCCAGCCGGGCGGCGGCGCGGAAGTCGTCGCCCCCGCGTTGCGCTGCATGGCCGCCCATGATGCCGATGCTCGCGCCATCGGGGCGTTGGTCGCAGAACTCGTCCAGCGCGTCGCTGATCGCGTGGTCGTGCAGGGCCATCGACAGCGTCGCCTCGATCGAGGGCCGCAATCCCTGCCCACGGTGCCAGGCGTAGACCAGGGCGTCGGTCGCGTCGGCGTACTCGCCGCCGGTCTGGACGGCGTCGTAGAGCTCGGCGGGCGAGTAGAGCCCGGGACGGTAGGGGTTGAAGGGCAGGTCGGGCAGTCGCGGGAAGACCAGTGCGCCGCGATGGCGCAGGCTCTGCTCGTCCGCGGGCGCAAGATCGCAGCCCAGGAAGAGCGCCCCGGTGGGGTCGACCTTGCGCAGCGCCTCGCGGCGCGNNCCGCCCCGCCGCGAGGTGCTCGTCGAAGGCAGCCAGCGTGTCGAGCTCGGTGTTCTCGACGCTCATGGCCGCCCGACGCGCTGGCTGTGCGGGAGGGCTGGTACGGCGATCTGGCGAATCGTGGGGGCACCGCCCAAGGGTTCGAGACGCCAGCGCATCCCCTGTTCCGGGTCGGAGCCGAAGGTGAACACGAGCGTGTGTGGGGTGTCCAATGAGCGCAGGTGCACCACCGGGATGCCCTCGACCAGCGCCCCGCTGACCGCGACGTGTGCCACCAGACCCAGCTCCGGCCATTCCAGCTGGCTCCTCACCCAGCGTCCGTGCCCGATCGGGACTTCCTGCCAGGGCGATTGTTCCTGATCGATGACCTCGCACAGCCCAAGCATCGGGCCGCGGTCCGAGGTGCCCAGCTGGAAGGCCTGGTCGCCGCACCATCCGTGCCGGAAGGCATCCGCGGGGATTGGTTCGCCATCCACTGCGGGAGTCGCCAGGTGCGCCAGGCGCTGGTCCAGTTCGGCCTGGGCTGCGGCGGTTCCGGGACGGTCGATGCCGGGCAACAGGTGGCGCCACAGGTTGTCCAAGGGCACCTGCATGTCGGCGACCTCACCGAACATGCAGACGACGAGGTCGTGTTCGGGCAGCACGACGCCGTACTGGCCGAAGGCGCCGTCCCCGCGGTAGCCGTGGGATCCCATCCAGGCCAGCCAGCCGTAGCCGCGTTCCCAGTCGCGTCCGTCGGCGGGTAGCCCCGTCACGCCGGGGGCGGTCTGCACCTGCGCG
>DGKN01000096.1:8499-8830 GCA_002387005.1 Propionibacteriaceae bacterium UBA4569 | reverse complement strand
CAGTGTCTGCTCGACGGGGGCGAGTTCGGGTGGGGGCAGGGTGATCTGGCGGCCCGGACGGCGGTGGGCGGCCTGCACGACGCGTCGGCGGCGCAGCACCACGAGCGCCGAGGCGGCCAGCAGTCCCCCGCCCGACGCGAGCCCGGTGAGCAGCCACGACGCCGAGACACCGTCGTGCGCTTCTGCCTCGTCGCCGGTCAGGGTTGACTCATGAGCGTCTGCGCTGCTGTGCCAGCTCACTGTGCTCGGGGTTGTCGACGGACTGGACGCCATTGTCGGGGTCGGCGTCTGGCTTGGGGTGGTGCGGGGCGTGTCGGTGGGCTTGGGGGGC
>DGKN01000096.1:7795-8384 GCA_002387005.1 Propionibacteriaceae bacterium UBA4569 | reverse complement strand
TCGTCCACGACGACCGTGCGGGCCTGCCCGTCGAGCTGGGGCTGGGGGCCACTGGTGGGGATGGTGATGCGCCAGCCGGGGTTGATGACGTTGGGGTCGCTGAGGCGTGCCCCGTCGGCCTGGATGGTGCGGCGGGATGCCTGGGCGAGTTCAGGCCACCGGTCGGCGTCGTGGAGCTCGTCGGCGGCGATGCTCGACAGGCTCTCCCCCTCTGTCACGACGTGCACCCGCACCCCTGTGCCGGTGGGCTTCGCGGTGGCTGGGCTGCTCGCAGCGGTCTGCGTCGTGGCGGTGGCTGCGGGTGGAGTGGGACTGGGTTCGGCCGAGGCAGTGGGGGTGCCGAGCAGGGGCGCGGTGACCAAGACGAGGGCGGCGGTGGCGACAAGGCGTCGGATGCCCAGCTGGGGTGCGTGCCAGCCCGGCAGCATCGGAGCGGCGCGGCCGCGCAGGCGCGCGACGGTTTCCAGCAGGATCAGCACGGCAAGGTACGCCCATACAAGCCAGCCCAGCAGCCCGATCGCCGTCAAGGCGAGGGTGCCGTCGTCCGGCGCGGTCAGGGCCTGCCACCACTGGCCGGAGGTGGGGATGC
>DGKN01000096.1:7429-7608 GCA_002387005.1 Propionibacteriaceae bacterium UBA4569 | reverse complement strand
CACCGACACGGTGGTCGCGCCGACGGTGGTGGTTCCGGTGTAGCCGGCGGCGCTGAGGTATCCGTCGGCGGCGGCGCTCACCCGTGCGGGGTCGGGGGTGAGGGTGCCGGTGGTGGCCAGCGCGTCGAGTTCGACCTGTTGGCCGCCGGTGCGGGCTGCTTCGAAGGCGACCTGGCGGG
>DGKN01000096.1:0-7140 GCA_002387005.1 Propionibacteriaceae bacterium UBA4569 | reverse complement strand
CGGTGGCCTTCAGGCTGGCCGAGGTACCGACGGGAACCGCGAAGCCAGCGGCATCGACCTCGACGCGCGCCGGTCGGCAATCGAGCTGGTGGCTGTCCAGCGTCGCCTGGGCGACGGTGGTGGCGCGGCTGGTGGCGCTGGCCGCATCCCGAGCCAGCGACCCGCTGCGGGCCGCTTCGGCCGCGGCGGCATCGACGTGCTGCCGGGCCACCTCGATCCGGCCCAGGGCGATGACCAGGCCGAGAAACAGGCAGAAGGCCGGCACCACCAGGACGGCTTCCAAGGTGGCCGAACCCCGCTCACCCCGTCCGCCGCGGCTCATGTGAGTTCCTCCCACGGCATCGACGCCGACCGGAGCACCTGCAACTCCAGCCCTGGGACGAGGGCCAGGCATCGTCCAGAGACCGCCGCGCGGGGGCCGGTGACGTCCCCGGTGACCGTGACCTGGGCGTGTTCGAGGCCACCGTGGGACTGATCCAACGCCGCCTGGGCTCGTTGCGTTCCCGTGGCCTGCCAGTCGTGGTCCTTGGCGCTGGCAGCTGCCCGGGCAGCGTCCTGCGCCGCGGCCGAGGCGATGGACGCGGCGTAGTAGTAGAGGGCCGCCTGGACGCCGACGATGACCAGCAGCAACAGCGCTGGCAGCAGCACGACCATCTCGAGGGTTGCCGAGCCGCGCTCGTCTCTCCGCGGCACCCGGCCCCGACGACGCCCGCTCACTTGATCTTGCCGACTTCCTTCTTGACGAAGGCGGTGATGGCGGCCACCACGATGCCGACCAGCGCGATGATCGCGACCGCCCACAGCGCCTGCTCGATCGTAATCGAGCCCCGCTCGTCCCGCCGCCGGGCCAGCACCTGCTGCTGGCGCCCCAGCAGGGTCTCCACCCGATAGCCCAGCGTCAACCAGATTCCCAGAATGTGCTGCATCGTCGTGTTCCTTTCGTCGATTCCAACAAGCCACCGGGACGGTCCTGGCGACCCCAGATCTGTCACAGGGGGAAGGCACAACTCGGGGGAAACACCACCCGTGATGGGTGGCGCGGAGGGTGTGGGTGTCAGGTGATGCCGACCACCCTCAACAAGGCCGGGACGATGAGGATGGTGATGAACGTGATCCCCAGCGCGCTCATGGGGATGGTCAGCTTCTCCCCGACCGCGTTGGCGTGGGCCAGGTCCTGACTCAACAGCGCCGAGCGCATCGACGCGGAACGGGCCCGCAGCTGGCTGTAGATCTGGCTGCCCTCCTCACCCGACAACCTCAGGATGTCGGCCAGGTCAGCCAGCTCGGCAAGACCGAGCTCGTGAGACAGTCGCCGCAGCGCCTCCCACGGCGGCTCACCCGTCCACCGCGAGAAGGCCAACTCCTCCCGCAACCGGACGAAGACCCACGAATCGCCCACCTCGGCGGCAGCCTCCATCGCCTGCCGGGTCCCCGAACCGGAGTTGCGCTCAAGAGCGATCAGTTCGATATAGGCGCCCAGGGCGCGGTTGAACTCCGTGCGGGCCCGGCCCGCATCGTCGGCCACATTCCAGTTCGGGATGAAGAAGAACACCACTCCCGCTGCCAGGCTCGCCACAACCGGAACCACCACCGGCAGCCGCAACCCCATAACCGCGAACAGGCTCGACAGCAGCGCCGGCGCCATCATCCCCAACAGCGCGAAGGCCACCTTCTCCCCGAGGAACCGCGCCTGGCTGATCCGCAGCAACGCCAACTGCTGGCTCGGCACCACACCCCACCAGCCAGCCGGCAGCGTGCGCATCGCCCACCGCCCAAGGCGCTCGACACCACCGACCGCCCGAGCCTGACCCCCATCAGTGGCAGGTGTCTGGGTGGACTGGGCGGACAGCCGCACGACTGCGTCGTGGGCATCGACCTGCACCGGCGCCAACCGCCACACCAAGGCCGAGACGCCGGCGCCGATGCTCAACCCGCCCAGCAGCGCCAGCTGCAGACCCGTCGTGCTCATCGCACCTGCTCCTTCGCCACCGACGCCCCCAGAAACCGTGGCATCGCGTCCCCGGCAGCCATGCGTCGCATCCACACCAACACCGCCACGTAGACCCCGAGCAGGACCGCCAGCACCACCTGCCCGATCGGTGTCTTGTACGGGGCGACATAGCTGCCCGACATCGCCAACACAGTCAGCGCGCACACCGTGATGACCGTCACCCACCGGGCTGTCGCCCGCGGCTTGGCACGGTCGGCCTCCACCTGCCTGCGGGCCCGCACATCAGCCGCCACCGACTCGGCCAGGCTCTCCAACACCGCCGCCACACCGGGACCACGTCGGCGAGCCGCCAACAAGAGGTTCGCCGCCACCAAGTCCCCCGTCGGGTCGTCGAGCTCGTCGGCGAACAACCGCAACGCCTCCGATGTCGACCACCGCGCCCGCAGCCGGGCCACCAGCCGCGACACCTCCGGACGGATCGGCTCCGGCGCCGACCGCAACGTCGCAATCAACGCCTGCTCCAACCCAGCGCCCACCGTCAGGATCCCTGACAGTGACCGGGTCCACTCCTCCATCGCCTCCAACCGCTCGATCCGCGCCGCTGCTGGCGGGGCCGACACCAACGCTGGCAACCCCGCCACCGCCAGCGGCACCACCACGACCGCGATCAACCAGCCCGACACGATCGCCACCACCACACCAGCCACCAGCCCGACCCCGATCGCCAGCCAGGCACGCCGAGACCAGCGCGGCAGGGTGCGGCCACGTCGCGGACGTCCCGTGGTCACTGGCGACGGTCGCAGTCCCCACACCATCCCCAGCAGTCCGGCGACGATCATCGCTCCCGCGACGGCGGGCACCAGCAGCGTCACAGCACACCTGCCTGGCTCTCGGCCCGGTAGCCGTCCAGATCGAACCCGAACCGGGCCAGGTCGTCGTACTCCTCCGGCAGGCCCGCCACCGCCCGGATCGTCCTCGACCCCGGCTCGCACCCGAACACCGGCACCAGCGCATAGCCCTTGGCCTTCTCACCCGGCCCCAGCACGCAGATCTGCGAGGTCCAGCGCTGCTTGCCCTGCTCGGTGGTGCGCGCATCGACGTGCACGATCACGTCCAACGACTGCGCCAGCGCCCGCACCGCATAGTCGTAGGTCACATGGGCGCCGGCCTTCATCGCACACGTCACCAGCTTGTTGACCGTGTCCTCACAACTGCGGGCATGCGTTGTCGACAACGATCCCGTCCCCGACTGCATCGCTTCCAGCATCGCCAGTACCTCGCGGCCGCGCACCTCGCCCACGATTTGGCGCGACAGGTTGAACCGGTAGGAGTCGTACAGGGCATCGTCGATGCTGAACTCCCCCGCCCGACGCCCCGACGCCGTCATCTCCCCACCCGGCCGGGCCTCCCACGCATGCACGATCGGATGCCGATCGCGCATCTCGTGCAGGTGCAGCTCGTACTCGGTCTCGAAGGTGCCGATCGCCTCATCCGGGCCGATCTCGGCGCACAACGCCCGCACCATCGTCGTCTTGCCCGCGCCCTGCGCCCCCGCCACCACGATCGAACGGCGCGACCGCACCGCCGCCCGCAGGAACGACGCCGCCGTCGCCGACAACGACCCCGACCCCACTAGGTCGTCCAAGGTCACCTGCTGCAATCGGTGACGGCGGATCACCACCGACGGCCGAGGCGTTACCCATGCCGTCGCCGCCAACCGCGCCCCACCGTCCAGCCGCAGGTGCAACCTCGGCTCCGCCTCACTGAACTGCCGCGCATTCGCCTCCGACCGCGACGCCACGAAGACCAGGAAGTCGATCAACTCTTGGTCACTGTCGGCCACCGCAGGACCCGCCACCACCCGACCATCGGCGTACTCCAGCCACACCACATCACAGCCCTGGATGATGATGTTCTCCACCCGGTCGTCATCAACCAGCGGCTGCAACCTGCCCAGCCGGAACAACGCATCGAAGACCGCCTGCGCCACCCGCTGCTCGCCCACCCGCGACAGCGTCCTCACGCCAGCACGAGCCTGCTGCGCCACCTCCTCGACCACCAGATCAGCAATGATCCGACGCCCCAACCGGTGCTGCTCGGCAACCGACGTCGCCGACGACCCCTCCAACGCCCGCATCAATTGCCCCGACGCAGCCACCCGCAACGCGCGCACCAACTCCCAATCCAGCTCCCCCTCCACCGCAGCAGAGGCCCGACTGTCCGGCNNCGGATCAGCTCCACTGACGCCGCCCCCCGCACCAGCGAGAACGTCGACCGCCGACGACCCGCCGACGCGGCCGCCGCATCCGTCTGGAACAAAGGCAGCCGCGCCAGATCCGGCGCCCCCAGTTCCCGTTCATCGACCCGGTCGTTCATCACGCCTCCTCCCGCGCCGTCGACGGATCCTGCGCGCTCGCCGCCGAACGGATCGCCGTCCCCAGCGCGTCGAGCGAGCGATGCCACCGACCCAACGCCCTGCCCGAGACCTTCTCCCCACGGCTCACACTTGCCGCAGCCCGCGGATCCCAACACACGCTCCCGAAGCCGGCCAGACCCGCTGCCTTGGCCACCTCCCGCAGCCCGTAGGGACGGCCCGGGCCCACCACCACGCAGCCCACCGTCCGGGCACCCGTGCCCGCAGCAGCCGCCTCCGCCCAGGCCAGCCCCCACTGCCGGGCAGCCGACAACTCCGGCAGCCCACTGCCACAGACCAACAGCGCCAGATCAGCCGACTCCACCAACGCCGTCGCCGAATAGGCCATCCCCAACCGGCCAGCATCGATGATCACGTCCTGCCCCGACGCCTCCAGCGCCCGCAGCTCGACAGCCAAGGGACGCCACAACTCCCGCAGACTGCCTGCCTGCACGTGCGACCTGGGCCCCACCAGCACCGACGCGTTCGTGCCCTCCAGCACCAGCAGCGACGTCGGCAACGCCTCACCCAGCCGGCCCTCACGCTGTGCGAGCACCAGCTGCACCATCGCATCCGGATGCGCCACCGCGCCCTGGAACAATCCCGCCAACACCGGCGAACCACCCACCGGGTCGGCATCCACCAACACCACCGGACGCGGCCACCGCATCGCCAACCCCAACGCCGTCGTCGTCACGCCCGGAGCACCCGAAGCCGAGGCCAACACCACCACAGCCATCAGCCCTCCCGCGCATCCACCACGAGGGCCACCTTGCATCTGGCCGAGCGAGCCGCCAGCTCCGGCGCCTGTTGCTCAGCCACTTCCACACTCACACTGATCCGCCCCGACACATCCGCGGCACCGACCTGCACCACCGACGCGGTGAAGACCCGTACGTCCTGGGCCACCACATCGCCCTGCTGGCCAGGCGTCGACACCACTCGCACGCGATCGCCCACCCGCAGCGGCTGCGACGGNNTGCCCACCACCGACATCCCCTTGTGCGGCGCCACATCCTGCGTCACTCCGGTCGGCACCATCAACTGGCCCGCCTGCAGATCCACCGCAGCACGCTGACCCACCAAGGTCTCCAACCGGTCCGCTGGCACCGTCGCCAACGCCGGATCAACCCCCACCCGGACCACCTCCAGGTCCGACGCCGAGATCACCGACCCCCGCGCCACGTCCTGCCGCACCCCCACCACCGGCTGCGCCGAGCCCAGGCTCGAGTACGCCCACACCGACAACAACGCCCCCAGCACCACCAGCGCCACCGATACCGCCACCAGAGCAGGACGCCGCCGCATCCGCACGCCCGCCGCTACCGGCGCCACCCTGGCCACAGCCTGCGGCGCCTCCACAGCAGCCGTCTGCGTCGCGGTCATCGCCCGATCACCTGGACCTCGCCCACCTCAAGCACCCGATCCGTCGTGAAATCCATCGCGATACTCCCCGTCTGCCCACCCGAGGCCGTCCAATCAACAGCCCAGACGGACGTCGCTCGAATCGTGTACGTCCCCCGCTGCGAATACGTGTGGCCGCAATCCGGCGACGACTTTCCGCCATCCCCAGGCCCGAACACCGACCCCGCCGTCGTGCACGTCACCGCCTGGCCGTCGCCCATCTGCCAAACCACCCGCTTCACCTTCGCCGTGGCCGACACCGTGACGCCCCGCTCGCTCAAGCTGCGGGTCTGGGGGCCGAAGGTCTGCGCCGACGGATTCTCAACCCACATCCAGACCGGCAACCCCACCGTCCCCACCACACCGGGACGATCCTCCGGAGCCATCCCCACATCGATCGCCCGCAAATCCATCTGCGCCACCAACTGCTTCGCCAACACCGCAGGATCCGGAGGCGCCGCCACACCAGCCGGCTGCGTCGCCGACCAGAACGAGTAGACGTGACCTCCCGCCTCGACGCCGGTGGTGCACATGTAGACCGCCCCATCCGTGTGCCCCTCCCACAGCGGATGACCCGCGGGAGGTGGAGGCGTGGCCGGCTTCACGTAACACTGCCGCTCGTTGGACCAGTAGCCCGCGCTGCTGCTGCACGGCACCGGCGAACCCGACCGGCTTGCACACGCCGCCTTACCTGGACTGGACGACTTGCTCTTTCCCAGGTGGGTGGAAGTCTTCGCTCCCCCCGCCGGCCCAGCGGGCCTACCTGAGAGCGAGAGCGTGACAGCACAGGATCCCAAGTAGGGGCTGTAGCGCTGGTCCGCCCCGCAGCTGACGGTTCCATCTGCCCAAGCCGGAAGAGCCATGAGACTCAACGCGGTGCCTCCGAAAAGGGCCAGAACACGCCTCCTCAACATGTCCCGGTGACCTTGTCCTCGGTCACGTACCAGCTACCATCCGCGCCGTCCTGGACGACGACCATGTCGCTTGTCACGCGCTTCGGGCCCTTGCCCCGCACAGACTTCCCGTTGGCGTCGACCAGGTCCGTCCCGGACACGTCGAGGCAGTAGCGCAGTTTCCATTCACGTGCATCCGAACCCGCTGTCGCCTTCACCAGGGCCAGGGTCGACATGCCCGTCAGGTGCTGCTTCTGAGCACGGAACTGGGAGATGTCGTACTGCCACTGCCGCAGCGCGGACCCTCGAGCGACGGTCTGCAGCTGGTCCATCTCGGACTTCGGATCCGACGCGATGCGAGTGGTCACCTCGACGTAACGATGCACAGTGGAGTCCGCAGCGCTTGCGTTCGCAGGTGGCCTCGCACCCGTGGATGGGCTGGCGCTCGAAGTCTGGCTCGCCGCAGACGACGGCGTGCT
>DGKN01000247.1:15034-19536 GCA_002387005.1 Propionibacteriaceae bacterium UBA4569 | reverse complement strand
GCCGGACGCGTCGGTACAGGTCCAGGTCTTGGCGTAGTTCGTGAGGTTGGTCGTGCCGGTGGCGGTCTCACTGAAGGAGTAGTTGCCGGCCAGAACGGCCTTCGGGCCCGCGGTTGCCTGGTGCGTACCGGTGGCGGGGTCGTAGACGGAGGTGCCCGTGGTGATGGCAGTGGCAACATCAGCGGATGCCGAGTTCTTGACCGCGACGGTGAACTGGTCGGTGTCGGCCACGCGACCGACGACGTCCTTGTTGATGGCGACATTGGGCAGCGAGATGCCGAAAGTGCCGCCCTGCATGGAGTTGTTCTTGGTGGTGAGTTCGATGTATGCGGTGGTCGGTGCCGTGGCATAGCNNCGGTGCAGTTGATGACGCCCGACCCACCGCTCGTCGCGGGGAGGGCACCGCCCGTGCCCGGGAGCCCCGGGAACTTGTTCACGGTCTTGTTGGAGCCCATGGTGAACGACTCCGAGCCGCTGCTCTGCTGGTTGGTCGACTCCGCGTCGGCCATCACCAGGGCCCAGCCGCCGGTGGCCACCTGCCCTGTCGAGACATTCTTGAGGTTGAGGTTGTTGAGGGTGACCCGCTCGGTGCCGCCCCCGATCGATTGCGGGTACCCGTTGTAGTCGTGTCCGGTGCCGGTGTTGTAGAACGACGGGATGTTCGCACCCCCGAAGTTGCCATTGCCCAGCGCTGCCCCCGACCGGGTCGGGGATTTGGAGGTGGTCAGCTTCAGGTCGTCACCCGAGAAGGTGACGGTATAGGTCAGTTGCCAGTCCGAGGGCGTGCCATCGGCATTGGGAACTCGCACCGTCTGCGTACCCGTGGTCCGGCCGATGGTCATCGGGTCCCAGCCCGCTGTGGCCAGCCAGCACACCGACGACAAGGCAGTGTCGGTGATGCCGAACTTGCCGAGGGTGCAACCGTTGCTGACGCCATACAGGGCATTCGTGGCGGTGGGGGTTGACGACGGTTGCCACACCGGCATGTCCGTGGTCAGCGGCGCCAGGTTCGTGCTGGTGGCGTAGTTGGCACCTCGAGACGGCGTGACCGTGATGGTCTGGGCGCCACTGGTGCCCAGCAGGCCCTTGGGGTCGGACTTCTGCGTGCCGGTGCCGTTTGGCCCCCAGTACTGGGTGCAGGTCATCCCCATAGAGGTGCCGTTGCTCGCCGAGCGCGGCCAACTGGAGTTGCCGTCTATCCACTTGTAGGTGCCCGCATCGCAGACGCCTGCGACGTCGGCCTGGTCCAGCCATTGGTTGGCGCCGGTGTTGTTGGCGAAGTTGAAGGTGTAGGTGACGGTGCCGCCGGCGGCCGGCACGACCTCCGGGTTGCTCTTGACGGTGTAGGTCCACGACCCAGTGCCTGCGGTCTGGGTCACAGACCGGGTGGCCGCGCTGGCGCTGGGCACCCGGTTCGAGGGCAACAGCAGCGGGGTGAGCACGACCGCCAGGGCCGTGAGCAGCACGCCAAGTCGTCGCCGCAGGGAGNNCGACGAGTGCACTCGTGTTGCCATGACATCCCTGTTCCGCGCCGGAGTCTTCCGGTCCTGCTGATGGTTGGCGCTGCTCATTGCTGATCACTGGCCTTGCGTCGCGTGGCGAGGAAGCTCATCGACAGCACGGACAGGCCCGCGACGACCATCGCCCACTGCGTCGCCGCCTCGAACTCGGTGCCGCCACCGGTGTCGATGCCGGGCGCTGCCGGGGTGCTGGGGGCAGGGCGGGGGGAGAGCGTCGCAGTGGCTGGCGGTGGGGTGGGCACGACCGGTTGTGAGGGCTGGGGGGTGGGGGTCTGGACACTCGGCTTGGGCATCACGTCCAGCGAACGAACGGGCACGCCGTGGGCGTCCAGCATCGGGATCGCGAACAGGATGTCGGCATAGGGCGCCTGGTCGGCGAGCACGCCGCCGACTCCGTCGCTGATGCCGCTCTCCCGAAGGACGTACACGCCGTCGTCCAGGCCGGAGGTGCTGACCGTGCCCAGCTCACCGGTCGCTCCGATGGTGCGGACGTCGATGAGCGCGGGCACGGAGATGGCGAGTTGCTGCTGCAACTCGAGGAAGCGGGCCTGGCCCGCAGGCGTCGTGGGGTCCACGCCGGCAACCCGTCCGATCGTGAACACCACGCCGGAGCGCGGGGTGGCAGCCGTCGGGACATTGCGGAGTGCAGTCACCGTGACCGAACCGGAGCCCGCCGCCTGGGCGGACGTGATGGGCGCCAGGCCCAACACGCAGGCCGCCATCGCCAGGGCCACCAGGGCCCGGCGCAGGGACGGCAGGAAGGACATGTAAGTCATCCGTTCGGTGAGTCGAGGTGTGGGGCGCCGACGAGGGCGCCCCGCACCATCGGCCTACGTCAGGCCTCGACGGTCTCGTCGGCGTCGCGACGCTTCCTGGCGACGACCAGGGCCACTCCGGCACCCAGCAGAGCGATGCCGCCCGCGCCGAGGGCCGCAGCGCCCGACCCACCGGTGAGCGGCAGGTTGTTGGCGAGGTTGCGCTTCTCGTTGTTCACGGTGACGGTGGTGGCACCGGCCGAGGACACCTGCGTGATGGTGAACGGGACCGGCTTGGCCAACAGGTTGTAGGTGGTGCCGTCGGCCAGCGTCGGGGCCTTGGTTTCCACCAGGCAGTAGATGATCAGGTCCGTCTGGGCCGCGTTGTCGTACCAGTCGGACTGCTGCAGGCCCTTCACGGTGACAGTGCCGTCGGCACCGGTCGTGATGCCGGTCATGATGGCCTTGGCCGGGTCGACCGTGGCGGTGTCACACGCCGCCTGGTCGGTGGCCGAGCCGCCCTTCAGCACGCTGAACAGGCTGAACTGCGCGCCCGCGAGCTTGGTCAGGTCCTTGCCGTCCTGCTTCGCCAGCGCGAGGTCACCGTACTTGCTGACGGTGGGGTTCGAGGGGGTACCCGGGACGACGGTGGGAGGCGTGGTGGGCGGCGTGTAGGTGGTGCCGGGGGTCTGGCCGGGAACCTGGTCGACAGCAGCCTGGTTCGGCAGCAGCGAGGCCTGGTTGGTGACCTCGCCGCCACCCTCGGAGAGGATGTTGACGTCGAGCTTCCAGGTCACCGTGGCGTTGGTGTCGGCAGCCTTGGCGGCGGCCAGCTTCGTCAGCCCCGTCGGGGTCATGATCACCTGGACGTACTCGCCACCGGCAACACCGTCCGCGTCGAGCGCGGAGACACTGTAGTCGGTGCCCTCGACCAAGGCGGTGCCGGCGACGCTGACGGTCGAGCCGACGTAGCCCAGGCGGCGGTCGAGCTGGTCGATCATCACATAGGAACCCATCTGGGGGCCGGTGAGGCTCGGAGTGATGGTGCCGGTCAGCGTGAACTGGGCGGTCTTGTCGGCCACGGTCGTGCTGTTCGTCTGGTCACCGGTGACGGTCTGCTTGTCGTTGACGGCCTTGGTGATCGTGTCCGAGGCGTTCTTCGGGTAGACGTAGACCGTGTCCATCCACTTCGAGGTGTCGGTTGGGCTGGTCATTGGCAGGGTCACCAGCGCGGGCAGCGACTTGGTGATGGTGTTGACCGGAACGTTCGCGCCGGTGGTGACGTTGGTGACGGTGGCACCGGTGAGGTTCTCGTTCATCAGGTAGAGGCCGGCGCCGCCGTCGTAGGCAGCGTTGCCCGTCGCGTCGGTGACGACGGTGGCGACCTTGGTCAGCGGGTAGGTCACATTGCCGACGACGATCTGGCCAGCCGCGATCTCGGCAGTGGTGATGGTGTGGCCCTCCAGCGCGGTGGCCGCGGTCCAGCCCGCATTGGTGGTCAGGTCGACGCCGCCGACCTTGTAGATGTCGAAGGGGACACCCTGCAGGATGTCGCGGCCCGAGATGGTCTGCTGCGTGCCGTCGGCCACCTGGCCGGTGGTGCCACCGAGGTACTTGGTGATGTTGAGCTCGAAGGTGCCGTTCGGGTTGATCGTCGACGGGTTCACCGAGGGGCTGGGGTTGGCGGTCGGGGCTGCCAGTGCTGGGGCGGCGGAGACGCAGGCGGTGCCGACGCCCATGGAAAGGGTGAGGGCGACAAGTCCGGCCGCGGAAAGCTTCTTGATGGTCATAGAAATCCTGCTTCTGCTCGGAGAGGGTTCGTGGGTCCCGTGGAATTGGCACCTGGCGAGCGGACGGGCCCTCCCGTTGACCCTCGCTCAACTACTCACCATGCCCCGTTTCATAGGTGCCAGCATGGAGCGTACTGCACGCGCCACTGAGATGTTCTGCGAGGCGCCTGAGACCGGGGTACGGTTCCCGTCCTGCCCGTGGGTTGGAACCTTCCAACAGTGCTTGTCAGGCGCAAATGCTGTCTTGACGTCCCTCCGCAGGAGCAAGAAGGATCCCTTTGGGTAGTTGAGCTTTTCAGCCTTTCATGGCTCCCTCTGAGGTGTTCATGATCCGCTTCTGGAAGACGAAGAAGAGCACCGCCACCGGGATCGTCATCAGGGCCGCCGCACCGAGCTTCAGCGGGTACTGGTTGCTCATGCCGCCCAGACCACCGGAG